>DATCRN010000048.1:0-3267 GCA_036568945.1 Alphaproteobacteria bacterium
GTACCAGGGATCGCAAAACACCAACCCGCTCTATTTCGTCCAGGACTATCACGGCAGCGTCATCGGCTACACCGACGGTTCGGGCAATCTGCAGGCCCTGTACAAATACGGCCCCTATGGCGAGCCGAAGAACATCAGCAACGGCACCGACTTCACCGGCGCCCGCTTCCGCTATACCGGGCAGACGGTCCTCCCCGAGGCCGGGCTCTACTATTACAAGGCCCGGGTCTATGACCCGATCATGGGGCATTTTTTACAAACCGACCCCATCGGCAGCAAGGATGACCTCGATCTGTATGCTTACACTGCCGATGATCCGATCGATAAGGCTGATCCGACGGGATTGATGTATTGGACCGACGGCGGATTCTGTGAATCTGGCTGTGACGGATTTGGCCCAGATCCAAAGTCGAAAAAGGTCAGGAAAGGCCTAAAAATATTTGATAACATCTTTGTTACGTCAAATATTTTGGGTGATGATGCGCATGACGTGCTGGGTCTATATGCGGCTGAACAGGGAGGGGAGTGGTTTTCTAATGTTTCGAAGGCGCCGGATGGAACAATTTTCGACGGGCGGCCTGATCTAGGCAATACCGACACGTTTAAACTTTGGGAGTTGAAGACGCCTCTTGGGGCAATGGGTGGGATCGGCCAGCTTTTTGATTATTCAATTAGTAGCTTTGGGAAATATAAACCCGCAAATGGTGCGCCCTCGTTCTTTTTTGGAAATCAACTCATTCTTCCTGGCGCTTTTGGTATGATAACTTACACATATCAGACATGGGGCATAATTACATACAAGTATAACACTAACAAAAATGTGGTAAAGCTTCCTGGGTTAGTGCCTCTTCCTGGCCATGCGACAGCCACAAATGTTGTGCCTTCAGAACTTCCAATGGTGCCGTGAGTATAGAAAAATGAATTTGACGTTTAATAATCTAATAAATTGGCCTGGACCTGACGGATATATTGATATAATGCAAGCCGAAGGATTTGCGATCCCGTCTTTATTTTGTAAGATTATAGCGCGGGATGATGTTCGGCCGGAGAGTTTAAACGAGCTGCAAACTTACTTTGTAAAACTGTCCAGGAATTACATCTGGGGGCGTTTGACAGGCGGAAATCAAGATGACTTACGCGTCCCCAGTGCAGTTTCGAATTACAATGATAAGGAGAATGGTGGGAGTTTTCGCCACATTGTTCGGCGAGAATTGGAGCTGAAAAAATTAGAAGAAATCGAGAGGCTAAACATAAATAGAAAATCCTGGAATTTCGATCCTGGTAATATCGATTTATTCGCTGGAATGGCTGCAGAAATGTTCGGATTTAGACAGGAGAAAACACTTTCTTGTGGCTTGACAGATAAATTTTTGGGCAAAAATTCGTATACATTTTCTTTGGATGACTTATATAAGTTTGCTTTTTCATATGATTCAAATTTCAAGCGGTTGCCAAGTTCTTCGCCGTTGCGATTTTACATTTTGGACTCGTCAAAAGAAAACCTATATCTTCACGATCTCAGGAACGCACTTCCCGTTACATACGAATACTCAATTTTTAGTTGGTCGGAAATGAGGGACGGTGCGGTGATAGCGATTCATAGATCGGCAGAATCGGCAACTTTGGGCATATATGCTTTGGTGTGTGCTTTTAAGATTTTGGCTCAATCCATTGTGAATTATGGCAACAGCTCGGTGACCATCTCAATCTGACCAGCGGCTAGTGTCCTGATCGATAAATTTGTGCGATTATTTGTCCCGTCATTTTCGGAGGAATGGTGGATGTCCAAGCGCGCTGTTTCGATTGAACTTACAGAGGCTGAATTGCTGCAACTCGAGCGCTTAGCGTCGCGAAGACGGACTGCGCAAGGTTTGGCGAAACGTGCCCAGATCGTGTTACTCGCGGCGAAGGGCCTGGAAAATCGGGATATTTGTGCCGAGTTAAGTTTGTCGCCGAATACGGTTGGCAGGTGGCGCCGGCGTTTCGCGACGCAGCGGATTGACGGTCTTCACGACGAGCCGCGCCCTGGCGCGCCGCGCGAAATTGGTGACGATGAAGTCGCTGAGACGATCCGGCTGACCTTGGAGACGACTCCTCCAAACGCAACGCACTGGAGCTTGCGGTCGATGGCCCGGGCCGTTGGATATGCGCCGTCGACGATCCATCGGATATGGAAGGCTTTTAGCCTTCAGCCACATCGTGCCGAAACCTTCAAGTTGTCCACTGATCCGCTGTTCGTGGACAAGATACGGGATATTGTCGGCCTGTATCTGTGTCCGCCGGAGCATGCCCTAGTCCTTTGCGTCGATGAAAAAAGCCAAATACAAGCGCTTGACCGAACGCAGCCACTGCTGCCAATGCGACCGGGCCAGGTCGAACGGCGCACCCATGATTACACCCGCCATGGAACCGTGTCGTTATTCGCAGCGCTCGACACCGCCACCGGCAAGATCATTGGTCAGTGCTTTCCACGACACCGCGGAGCGGAATTCCTAAAGTTTCTGCGCGAAATCGAACGCCATGTTCCGGCCGACCTCGATATCCATCTGGTCATGGACAACTACGCCACTCACAAGACGCCCGCGATCCGCAAATGGTTGGGGCAACGGCCACGGTGGCATGCGCACTTCACACCAACTTCAAGTTCATGGGTCAATCAGGTCGAACGCTTCTTTGCAGACCTGACCGAAAGGCAAATCCGACGCGGTGTTCATCGCTCCACAGAGGAACTCGAAGCGGCCATACATGCCTACATCGACAGCGTAAATGCCGATCCAAAGCCATTTAAATGGACCAAATCCGCTGACGATATCCTGGCTAGCATAAAGCGGTTCTGCCTAGCGACTTTGAACGTCGCCGAAACACAAACCGAAATCGCTGGAACTTCAGAATCAGGACACTAGAGCGAGATGCGTTTTGGTAGAATGAAAACGCTCGCTCTAGCTCTTTGTTTTTGCATCATGCTTTCCAAAAAGTGGTATGCACTTTTTGGCATGATGCTCTAGGCGCCGAATTGGTGATGCCAAGCCATGTAGATCGCGACGACGGCGAAGAACGAGCCCCAAACGAGCACAGCTTTGGTGCGTCGCGGGCCTACCGGGGCCGGAATGTTCTCCGCAATCAATACAGTCTCGGAAAAGCGCCATCTCGTAGTATCGGCATGGTCACGCAAGAACGACATGACTTCGTCTCCAATTTCCCTATCCGAAAACAGCGAATAAACACAGGCATCGCAATACGGGTAATATCCGCCGGTAAGATAATAGG
>DATCRN010000049.1:0-4305 GCA_036568945.1 Alphaproteobacteria bacterium
TCCGCCGTTTTGGCCGATATTATTGACCTTGCGCGTTTTGACATTGTCAAAGAAGGGCCGCTTTATTTAAGGCACTAATATACGCCTTCCTGCGCCACGCAGGCTCCGGCTGCATAAGCAGCCGGGTCTGCAGTCGCGGCCCTTATATTGCCAAAAGAGCTAATGTTATGCGCTGCGTCATTAGGGGCCTTTGCGAGTATGGCCAAAATGCCGTAAAATAGACGACATGATCGTCGTTTTTGGTGCCATCAACATTGACCTTATTCTGCAGGTCAAACATTTTCCAACGCCTGGTGAAACGGTTTTAACGCCCAGCTATGAATGGCTGCCTGGCGGCAAAGGTATGAATCAAGCGATCGCAGCGGTACGCGCAGGCGCAAAAGTGGCAATGGTAGGACGCGTGGGCGATGACGGATTTGGGACGCGCGCGCAAAACATCATGCGCCGCGAAGGTATTTTGGTTTCGGGCGTCATCCAATCGGAAGAAGCGCCCACAGGATGCGCAACTGTTGTGATCGATGCATCCGGTGAAAATCAAATCATCGTCGCAGCCGGCGCGAATGCCGAAGTAAGCGCAGCGCAAGTGCCTGATGATATTTTAGGCCCGGGCAATGTTGTTCTGATGCAGCAAGAGCTTGATGAAGAAACCAATTGGCAAGTGTTAGAGCGGGCTTCGAAACTGGGCGCCACGACCATTTTGAATTTAGCGCCTGCACGTAGTTTACCACGCCAAGTGCTTGAGCATCTCGATTACCTAATCGTCAATCGTATTGAGGCCGAGCAGATCGCACGGAAACTTGGTCTTAAAATCGAAAGCGATGCGCTTAAGCTTGCTCATGTCTTATCCAAAGATACGGGCCTTGCTTGCATCATTACCTTGTCTGGAATGGGGTCGGTTGCCGTGCAGGGTGATAAAGGTTGGCGTGTGCCCGCACTGGGCGTCGAAAATGTTGTCGATCGCACGGGCGCAGGTGATGCGTATTGCGGCGTGTTTGCCGCCGGCATTAAACAAAAACTCTCCATTCCTGATGCTATGCGCCGGGCATCCGTGGCGGGGTCCTTATCAACCCGCGGACGAGGCGCTCAGACCGCCATGCCCTATATTGATGAGATCGCGGCATTCTTGCCCGAACTGCCTGAGGCAGAGGCCGTCAGCCTTTAAAACACCTTATTTTGGCTGGTTTTGCGCCCGATTTCCCGGGTTATATCCGCGCGCTCGGTAATTAAGTTGACAGATTTGCGCAATTTCATTATCAGGGGCGGAAATTTTTAAGAAATATCAAAGGTAAAGATGAGTTTGTTCACAGATAGTTTATCCCCTTCTTGGGTTCGCGCCGCACGAGATGCCGAGCGCGCTAAAAGGCTTGAAGCCTTTAAACCAGTACCGCTCACAAGTGTCGCCATATTAACAGGTCCGCGCTACTTAGGTTTCCGCGCTCCGCTCTATTGGTCGCAATCCTATATCGAAAGCAAAGCCACGTTTATCGTTGGTGCCCTCAATGAGATCCTCAATAAAACTGCGGCAGATGATTTGATGCGCGTGGTTGGAGAAGTCCGCGATTTCTTAGACATGCCACAGATCAAACGCGGTTTCAAAGAGGCGCCGGAGGATTGTGGTTTGAGTCTTTTAGAAACACGTCTGAAAATCATCGTCCGCGCACAAACAAAAACGGCACCCGCAATCGAGTACCGCAAGCTGCAAGTCGGCTAATTTAAAACTTAAACGGTGATGTCGAGATTGTTGCCGCGGCTGCCATCGGCGGAAGCGACAGCCTGGACCGCGTTTTCCATGATGGTGTTGGCCACTGCAGCTTCACCTTGGACGGCCTGTTTCAACATGGCCATACCCATATTCTGCTGACCTTGGGCCAGTTTATAAGCAAGGACTGATGTAGCTGCGATATCCATAAAAAACCTATAGGATTTTCACCTAAACTTATCCTCCTAGAATACCTGATTCATTGGATTTTTGCAGCTTTTTAAAGTGACTTTTCCCCGCTTGTCATAGTCATTTTGGCGGCGCAGGATAATAAAAAAAGAATCGTAAAACAGGGACTTATAGGAAGTATGACGGAAGCATCAGATAACTGGCTTCAGCCTGACCCCGTGGTTCATCAGACCTATGCGGAAGACGATACGCCGATAGGAGATCCTGTTCGCTACTCCGACTTGGCACCGTATTTCCGGTCCAATATCAAGGACGTCGATATTCTGGTGATATCGCATTTTGCGGGCATCAATAAAAAGGCCCTGCATAAAGCGCGCGCTTATCACATTTTGAAACAGCAACGGGCCAAGGACATCAAAAAGGGCCTGCGCATTTTGTGCGATGAAAATGCATCCATCGATCATTTACTGTCCTGCGCGCACCGGTTCAACCTGGCAACATCGAGCTCGCTTGAGGGTATCCGCACCTTCAGCGACAAAAAAGTTTGGGGTTATGCCGTCAAAAACAAAATCGATTTGATCATCACGCAAGACGTGATCGATCAAGACGGCAATGATCTAACTCATATCGCGCGCACCGCATGGCGCACGGCATTGGAACGTCGCGCTAAAGATACGATTCATCCGGTAAAATTGCCGGTGTTGTTGCATTTGACGCCCGAGACGCGGGAAGCTGCCGTCTTCGCCAAGGCTCTTAAACGTCATGTGAAGACGATTTTCGCACTGCATGCGCAAAATGCCGGGCCAGTGTTGCGTCTTGGGGAAAACGGTGTCGATGTCATCGTCAGCAAAGCCGGCGCCCTGATGCCAGGCCCGGCAGAACGCGCGCAGTTAAAAGCGAAGCACCGTGTGGAAGAGGCGAAGGCGCGTTACGCACGTGAAAAAGATTTGCCCCGCTGGAAGCGCCGTGGAAAAATCATTGCGATGAAGTACCGTCAATTATTCTTATCAGCTGATATTTTAAAAGATCGCGAAACGCCGGAAGCGATCCAAGCCAAAAGGGCGTTTAATGTGTTCGTCTATTGTATGAGCAACGGATTAGATGTGCCTGCCCAATATCGCGCCATGGCAAAGGGGCGGCAGCATCAACCGGCTTTGATGGCGGCTTGATCCATAAAGGTCGCAAGCTTAATATCTTTTTCCGATAAACCGCCTGCATCATGCGTCGTAAGCGTTACATCGACCTTATTATAGACGTTGAACCATTCCGGATGGTGGTTCCATTTCTCAGCCTGCATGGCAACACGGTTCATAAAGCCCCAGGCTTCATTGAAATTTTTGAATTTAAAGCTTTTGGAAATCGCGTCACGGCCATCAATAGTTGTCCAGCCGCTCAAGGATTTCAAAGCGTCTTCACGGGCTTGGCCCTCAAGTTTTACGGGTTTTTCGGCAGGCATTGGCAAACTTCCTAATTTGGGATTTAATGACCATATTCACTATAACATTTCTAAAGGGATAACCAAGCCGTCATGGCTCAGGATATTGGTCGCCGCATTATCATGAATTTTTCCACGCCTCCGCAGGGTGAGGATGTTCATGCAGTTGCGATCAGCGTGATCGATGCAATTCCGGATGATTTAGAGCCGTTCTGCGAAGACATGGATTTGTATGTCGAAGAATTTCCAACGCGCGATATCGTCGACGAATTGGATGTGGAATCTGAATTCGATTTGCTTGCCGTTTATCGGTCCGGTGAAGAAAAAATGCCCGGTGTCAAAGCCAAAAGCGGTGGTGATGCAAGGGCGCTCACTATATACCGCAGACCTATTTTGGATTTGTGGTGCGATACGGGTGAGGACTTGGTCGCGCTGGTGCGCAATGTGGTGATCAGCGAAATCGCGCAAGCCAATGGATTTTCCGATGAAGAAATCGAATCCATGTGTGCATCGGCGGCAGCCGCCTCGACTATGTGACGCCTTAACTTTGTTAAGGCTCGTTCACTACGCCACGTAGGCTTCGCTACACTTACGTTTCGCGGGGCCTCAATGGCCCTTTGCCTATCCACCATTTGATGGCGTATAAGCATGTAATGGTTTTGCGGTCCCAACAATTCGATGACATTTATTTTTCGGTTGAAGATGGTTTGGCCGAGACCAAACATGTTTTCTTAGATGGAAATGACTTACCCGAGGCATGGCAAGGAAGCGATCGCTTCTGTGTCGGCGAATTAGGATTTGGTACGGGGCTGAATATTCTATCGGTCTGGAAATTATTTGAAGAGACGGCAAAACACGGTCAGCGATTGGACATTATTTCCATCGAAAAATATCCGCTAAGCAAAGCGCAGATTGCACAAGCGCTCGAAATTTGGAAGCCGCAGCTTGGGACGTATTTGGGGCGGTTGATTGAGTGTTATCC
>DATCRN010000050.1:0-5180 GCA_036568945.1 Alphaproteobacteria bacterium
ACCAAGCACTTGGCAAAGCTGATTTAATGCGGCTTGAGCTTCTTCAACCGGATTAGTCGGCTTGGGTACATTCGCCCCTTTGCGCAATATTTGGCCAGATCCTTGGAGCAAAACGTTTGAAATATTAAGCGACTTGCCAAAATCATGCGGAAATTGCGCGCCTTGATTTGCCGCATATTGATTGACACAATTATCTTCAGCTGCATTTAGAACCATCATGCGCAACTCAAACTCTTTGCGCACCTTGGATAATTCCTTGAATTCGTCGCGCGTTAGCTTGCCATTTCTTTTCTCAAGATCGCGATAATTTTTTTCTTCTTTTTGCAGGGCCAGCATCTCGTCGGTAAAACGCTTCGTCAGTTGCGAGTGCCCTACCTCATGCATCATGACGGCAGTGGCATGCGCAACACCAAACAAGTTGGGCGCCTGATCGTCATCAAACCCAGCCGCAAGCGTAAAAAACAAATCAATGTTGATATGGTTATGGTCTGGCGCGAAATAAAACCACGTGCCTGGTGTACCCCAATCCATCGTAACGGTACGGTTAGATACGGCAAGATCAATATAACGCGCGGATGTTCCAAGCGATCCGCTTAAACGAGAATCCGCTGTCAATACGGACCAAATTTTGTGTCTACGGACTTGGGCAGGCGGCAATGTCTGCGACACATGAGCTAAAAGGGCGGCCCAAGCCAGTTGCGCATCGCGGGTTGATAGATCCGGTATGATATTGCCCGGTGATGCTAAAAACGATTGCGCCTTCTGGATTTCCGGATTGGCTTGATCGAGCGTACCTAAAAAATCGATTATACCGACATCATCGAGTTTCTTTTCGCGGAAGCGCTCGAATAAATCCAAGACCTTGTCGGTATACGGCAGGTTAAAAACTCGATCTAGCTCTGTGGTCGGTATAGTCGGAGTTACGAAAGGACTAACTGAGCTCATGGCATAAGCCCCAGGGTTTTAAAGCCTTTTAGGGCCTTGTTGAAATCGCTCGATGACAGTAGGCCAACAAGGTTCTGCGCACAGAATTGATCGATAAACTGATCTAAATTGTCTGCAACGAATTTAAAATCTTCCCGATCACCACCGCTGGTATTATAGGCGATGGACAGTCCGCGCTTGTAAAACAGACCTGGCCCCAATGTTCCTTTAGGATTAAGGAACATATCGCCTTTTTTCGCTCTGTTTTTGATTTCAGCGCAGGACTGGTGATAGATCCTGTTCCCTAGCATGATAATAACATGAATATCTTTTTCATCAGCCTGATCTAACGATTTCCCAAAAGGTGTCATCGTTACCTGGATCATTTTGGCCGGCGTCGCTTTATCCAAAGTGAATTCATTGAAACTAACCATCGACCAGAAATCAGAACGTTCAAAGGACTCCAAAGAAAAATTGAATGCACCGTTACTGGAAGCGCGGAACATAGAAAGCGCGGCCTGCAAACGCGTTTCCAGCATCTCGTAGCCCTGCGTTGTCGCTGCCATCTGCATAAGAGCTGTCGAATTTTTGAAAATATCGGTTAGGTCCGAGCCCACCGGTGTTAGTTTGACCCCTCCTGCTTGATAGCTGCGCAAAGTTTGGATGATGCTTTCAACACCCTGCGTGCGCTCGAGCAATAAGGTGCCTATGCGTCCATTGGCCTCACCAAGATCGGCATGCATTGTAGTGATTGTTTCATTTGCAAGCTTTAAGGCTTCTTCCATTGCTGCATATTGAACCCGCAGACGGCCAAGTTCTTGGTGGGCTTCGCTGACGGGAATGGATGCACTCACAGGATACAGCGCGTCTTCATCTACTGGACGCGGTGCCACAAGGGGCGGCAGCTCCGGCAGATTAAGTCCCCCATCCGGCGACGCCTCCGCCGTCGTCGGTACTGGGGCTGCTGCCTCGCTTGGGGATGGAGCTGCTTTCCCTTTTAGCGCGGCGATAAAGGATGTGTCGATTTTAGCTGGCTTGATAGCGATGGAGCATGGTGTGGCATTTACGTCACCTAAAACATCGCCGGTCGGATAATTTATTTTTACATCCTCGCCATCAATAAAGGCTCCCATTTTAAAAACTCCCTATTCAACTCTTTTTCTTTTTCTTGCTTTTATTCTTGATCCTTAAAGATCACTTATTGCAGTGCGAATTACGCATTAGACGTGCGCAATCTGCATCTGGCAGGTCTCCAAGCTGCGTAAATATTCGGTTGATGTTGAATCAGCATGATCGAATTGCACAGTAGCGCGTGTCGGACCGCGGCTTATATACATGCGGGATGCGCATGTTGCTGTTTGCAACCGCGCAATAAATAATGCTGTGTCTGTTGTTGTTATTTGACCGTTTTGGACATAGGTAATGGTCGATCCCACTTGATCGAGACAAGACACCATCAGTGATGGCGATGTACTTATATCCGACGGCACTTGACGTAGATCGTCCACAATCGTGTCTGTTAGACGATCGATATCTAACCAGGCAAAGCGTAAACTGCCTTGATGCGGGTTCGGCACATTGGTGTGATCGATAATGGCTGCATAAGGTTTTTCCGGCAGTTCCCAGGCCAACGGACCCGCGCCATGCCGTGTCATATAGGCACGTGTCACATAGTGGACATCCAAGTGCTCGAGGCCCATGTCATGCGCTAAAGCAATCACATTTTTTAGGCCTGTATTAGACCGTGTAACGTGTGGGAAACTGCCATTGTCTTGATCCAGCAACAATCCTTGCGCGCCTTCGAACACCAAATTGGGATATAGGCTAATGGCTTCGGCTGTGCGTAGCGATGTGCATTCCAGAAAAAATTCAACGGTCTTCACATAGCGATTGCGCAAATCATTCGACAGGCGACGCTCTATCCATTCTGACTCAACATTGATGACGCCAAGTTCTGCCAACCTGCGTGGCATCCAATTAAAGCGGATTAAATCCAATTTTTGTTGTAAGGTGCGCGTATCTAACAGATCTGCGACTGTTATGGCATAATCCTGGGTTAAATTACGTTCAATGGTTTCACCAAAACCAAGACCGCAACTGCCATGACGGTTTATGCCCCGGGCTTGTTCGGCCAGGTGATTGATCATCATGTCATAGGGTGTGCTGACAAGTGATAACGGATCGACAAATACATCCGGCATTACGCCTAACTCTGAAAGCGCACTCCATTCACGGGCGAACAAAATCGGATTACATACAAAAAAGCGGCTTAAATATGTTGCAGCACCTGTAAACGATCCACTGCCAATATGATTGAAAACATGACGACGGCCGTCTTTAAGTTTGACCGTGTGTGCAGCTTGGGCGCCGCCATTGAAACGGATGACGATCGTACCTCCACGCGTGCGACTGCACAGGAAATCAGTGAAGAGGCCCTTGGCCTCATCACCGTAATTCGCGCCGATGATAATTTTAGCGCTCTTCATTTACGCCGCCGTTAATGTAAATGTCGGCGTAGCCGCTTTTTTACTGCTGGATTTTTTACCTTTAAGACCGGCAATAGCATCGCTAACCGCATTTGCTTTGGCAGTAGCTGTAGGGGAGGCCGCCTGATTTAGTTTTCCAAGCGTCGAGACGATGATTTCCGGGATTTTAGTGTAATCCTTCACCAGAATCGCACGTTCACCCAACACATCTCTCCAACTATTTTCAACAAACTTGGGATTTTTGCGGTAATTTGCGCCTTCTTGCACGATCAGGTGGAAGACTTCATATTTTTCGCTGACAGCATCAAAAAGTTCTTTAGCGGTAAGATCTTTAGGGACTTGATCGCCAAATACTTGCGCAATTTGCTCTTGGGTCAAAATCGGTGGAACCCCTTCATCGCCGACCGTGAAAAGAATGCCTTTTTGGCCACGTTTATCGTAAGCGTCGATTTTGGTTTTATTGGCGGCGAAATACCAAGGCAGGGTATAGCTTTCAATGTCATTGGCGCCACCACCGCGTTCAATGTAGATGTCCTTCAATTGATCAGCGATGCGAACATCTGCCTCATATTGCGTGACTTGCAATGGCGCCGAGTCCCATTCTACATCGCCGATACCCATGAACATCAAATGCGGATCCGATACCGGTTTTTTGTCCAGAATATCGTTCATCAGCGTGCCTAACCCGCCAGCAACCAAATGATGCGGGATAAAACCCATCGACCCCGTAACGTCGAGTGCGACAATGATTGGCGTTGCTTCCGGATTATTGGGTGAATCACAGGATTCACGCACTTTAATATTGCGCGGATCAAATTCAGATTTCATCTCACTACTTGTGAAAATTTCTCCCGCCGATTTTGTTCTGCCGGATGCATCTTTGGTTTGCGTTGCGGTGAATGTGTCGTAATCAGAACTCTTAAATCTATCCCAGCCCATGATTGACCTCCTTATCTTCTCGTTTTCGTTGCGGGACTTTCTCCACACCGCCTAAAATCAGGCACAAGTTTCCTTCAGCCGTTTGGCACGGCTTTTTTCATTTTTTGTCATTGGGATTTCGATGGTCGTGACGTGTTATATACGGCAAGACAATTTCACTATGGAAATTGAAAAGCTACGGTTGAACACGAACTTTGAAATCTAAACCAAAAGCCCTTAAATTTGGACTTCCGGGATTTAATTAATAGTAAGAATGGATTTCCTAAATTTACAATCTTGTTTTTTAAAATTTTTGGTAATATAGTATCGTCCTCACGTAATAAAAAATCACTAAAATGGAAATTTTAAAACTGCTCGCAAAGCCAGGTTTTCTGCGACTACGAAGGGAATTTCGCATGGCGAGGTATGCTGTTATCGCATATCTCTTTGTGTAGATATGCGAAGATCTTTTGATAAAAATTTTGAATTTTCTGATGCGTTATTGTGATGGTCTTGCCCAACATCGCGCTGTCGCGTTAAGTGTAAGACATGCAAAAAACGATCCCGCACCGACTTAATTTAAATCTCTGTAGCGCTATGCTCGCTGTTCAATTTTTGCAGATCATCGCTATGCCGATTTTCCTCGCGAACTATCCCTGGATCATGGCCCCGATCATTTTGTTTCTTATTCCGCTAAATACGCCATTTTGGAGTTTGATCCACGAGGCCGTTCACAAAAACTTGCATCATAAAGCGCCTATCAATGATGCTTTGGCACGCCTTATGTCTGTTGTCTTTGGCGCCAGCTTTGACGTCTTGCGTTTTGGGCACTTGATGCACCATCAATATAAC
>DATCRN010000051.1:0-19317 GCA_036568945.1 Alphaproteobacteria bacterium
CATCCGCCATTGAGCGCCCGAAACGGTCAACCGAACTTTTGGATTTCAAACAAAAATATATGTCCGGCGGCGGCAAAAAAATGGGCGGGCAGAAAGTACCTGGTCAGAGCAGCCAAGGCATGCTGTCTCTAACGCGCGATATCAATCCAGAGTTGCCTGCAGGTATGGAAGACAAAATTCGTCAGTGGGCCGAAACTGTGTTTACAACGGTGGGTCCATCTGGCGCGCCGCGTCTCGATTTCATGTCGAATGAAAAGACCGGTGACGTTTGGTTCAATGAAGCAAATCCTATTCCCGGCTCTTTCGGTTACTTTCTATGGGAAGCGGCAGCAAAGCCCGTTCTTTTCAGCGAACTCATCAGCGGGTTGTTGAATGAAGCTGTGGAATTCCAGCGCCGGGCGGCCTTGCCAGCCGATCCGACGCTCGCAGATGCGCGGCTCTTCCCGCGGCCTTTCAACGCTTAAGAGGTTCAATGCTTCGGGGGATACGACGCAGCGACATGAAAAGCCGGATGACGCCCCGGCGCTTGTCCCGTTTTGGCTGGGTGATGACCCAACTCGTGCGCGTAGGAAAAATTTTTATCCTCTTGTTGCTAATTCTCTGGTTCGGCCTTTGGATTTTGGCAGAAGGGTTTCTGGATCGAACTGAAAATTGGGCGCAAGGAAAAGTGGCTAATGTGGCCGCCGATATGGGGCTACGCATCAAAAACGTAGATGTGGAAGGCCGCCATTATTTGCCTGTCGAAAGTCTAAAGGAAATTATCGCTGTGCATCCAGGCGACCCGCTGCTCGCCGTTGACCTTGACCACGTGAAGAACGAACTACAAAAAAATCCCTGGGTGAAGGATGTGAGCATTCGCCGCGCTTTGCCTGATCGTATCGTAATCAATTTGATCGAGCGTCAACCACTTGCAATTTGGCTTGATGCGCCTGGCACTCCCGGTGTGATTGATGAAGATGGTGTCGTTTTGGCGCAAACAGGATTTGAGCAATTCGGGCCGCTGCTTGCGGTATCTGGTCCAGATAGTGAAAAGCAAGCTGCGAATCTCATGGCACTTTTAAGTGCGCAGCCTGATGTTGCGGTGCGCATTCAAAAGGCAGTCTACATATCAGGGCGTCGTTGGGATTTGGTGATGGATGGCGGCACGATTGTAAAATTACCGGAAGAAGATGCGGGACTTTCTTTGGCGCGACTATCACGCGCGCAAGAAGAAACCAAAATTCTCGATCAAGGGCATAAATCCGTGGATTTGCGCCAGGCAGACCGCATCATCCTTGAAAACAAACCAGGTGATATCCGTGATCTGCTTTTAAAAGATGCGCCACCAGTTTAGGCTTATAGAATCATGATTAAGCATAAAGCTAAGCCTAAGGGCTCCATCATTGCCGCGCTCGATATTGGATCGAGCAAGATTGCCTGTTTGATCGGACGTGTGATCGATGACCAAGGTGGCTGTGAAGTAATCGGCATCGGTCATGTTGCATCGAAGGGCGTGAAAGCTGGAACGGTTATAGATTTATTGGCTGCTGAAGAATCCATTCGTCAGGCCGTGCATGCCGCCGAAACGATGGCAGTCGCAGAAATGAAGGCCTATCCATTACGTGATGTCGTGGCGGGTGTACCGGCTATGTATATGTCATCGCATAAAAATTCCGTAGAAGTCGCGATGCTGGGACATGAGGCATCGGAATCCGATATTCGCCGCGCTATACAGCGCGCGCAAAAGCAGGAACGATCTGAAGACCGTACTCTCATTCATGCGATTGCTGCAGGCTATGATATCGACGGCCATAAAGGCATTGAAGAACCGCGGGGCATGGCAGGACAACGCCTGCGCGTTGATGTGAACGTCGTCACAGCGGAATCGGCTGCACTTACCAATATTGCGCGTTGCATCGAACGGACGCATTTGGACATCGAAGCATTGTGCGTACCCGCGTATGCAGCAGGCCTCGCATCCCTGGTTGCCGATGAAATGGATTTAGGATGCACCGTGATCGATATGGGTGGCGGTGTCACATCCTTTGCTGTCTTCCGTGACGGTGCAATGATTTATACAGGCGCCATCCCTGTGGGCGGCGCGCACGTGACCAGTGATGTGGCACGTGGATTGAACACGCGTATTCACGAGGCTGAACGCATTAAAATTTTATATGGATCAGCGCTGACGTCCTCCACGGATGATTCCGAATTAATCGATGTGCCGCAATTGGGTGAAGAAGAAGAATCACAGCCCAATCACGTGCCGCGGTCATACCTTGTTTCCATCATGCAGCCACGCTTGGAAGAAACATTTGAACTTGTGCGTCAGCAAATGGATGCATCCGGTTTAGGTGCAGTCATGGGCCGTCGCGTAGTCTTAACAGGTGGTGCGGCCCAAGTACCGGGGATGCGCGATTTGGCAGGTATGATTTTAGGTAAACAGGTGCGTTTGGGGCGTCCGATCCGCATGAAGGGTCTTGCGGATGCTACATCAGGTCCAGCGTTTTCGGCCTCCGCTGGATTATTGCACTATGTATGCGAACGTCACGATGAACTACCGCAATATGGTCGCGGCGAAAGTCAGGAAGGCAGTATTTTCGATCGCCTTCGTCGCTGGCTGCGCGAGAACTGGTAAATTAAGCGACAAGTTTCAATGTTGATTGAATACGCGGCGCGCCAAAGCGTTCTGTCATACGCGTAAGAATGGCCTGTCCTTTGAAGGTCAAATTATTACCCTCTGATTTTTCGCCATACACTTTCAGCAAGCCATGTTCATACAACATTTCTATGGGATTCCATGGAACCGCAACTTTGCGATTATTGGCGCCGATGGCATTAAATTCATACGCAAGATGCCAAACATCGGGGCGCTTGTCGGTCATTTGACCGCCAAAAGTCGACATGAACAGCATATTTTGCCAGCCGTGATAGGAAACTTGTATGGGTCTTTGAAAATGAGCGTCGATGAACTGATCAACGACAGGGGCCATTTCTTCTTTTACGCGCGGAAATTTAGAGATGGCATAAAGATGGAAAGGTAGATCATCTGCATCGCGGCGCGCGTCTTGCACTTCTTTCATGAGGTCTTTTAGTTTTTGCGGCAACGCTTCATAAGCTTCATGCTGTTCGTCCAACGTGCGGGCAGCCATGAATTTTTTCATACCACGGCTTTTTTCTAGACGCTCTCTTAGTTTGATGGCCCGTAGTTCGCTTGTGACCGTCGATGTCATCTGGTGGCTCTCGCTCATAGCGTTCAGAATGCCTGTATCGATCGTCATGATATCTCCTATTATTAACCTTTCGGACTATAGAAACCGCGGCAAATTCTGTCAATTTATGGAAACACACGGGACGGTAACCGCCTGTTTTTATGACTCTTTTAAGGGTGATGTCGGGACAAAGTAGCTCAAATCCTGTGGATAACCCCTGTAATAAGCGGGGATGGATTCACTTTTCGCGTGACGGACTCTTGCGGCTCTTGAATCGAAGCATTTAGACTCATTCGAAGTGATTTGTTGCGGTCTGATTCTTTCCTATAGGCCCATAAATCGCGGGGGAAACAAAATTAAACGCGCATCAGCGCCAAGGATATCAGGGCAAATGCTTAATCTCACTGCTTCGAACCCGACCGATCAAAACAGGGACCTCACACCGCAAATTACCGTGATTGGTGTTGGTGGCGCCGGCTGCAACGCCGTCAACAATATGATTGCATCTAAGCTCGAAGGGGTGCGTTTCATTTCCTGCAACACAGATGCGCAGGCACTGAAACACAGCCTTGCGCCGACGAAAATGCAATTGGGCACGCGTATCACCGCAGGCCTTGGCGCTGGATCCAAACCGGATATTGGTCGCGCTGCTGCCGAGGAATCCATCGACGAAGTGATGGCACAACTTGAAGGCGTCAACATGGTGTTCATCACCGCTGGTATGGGCGGTGGTACAGGTACGGGTGCTGCGCCTGTCATCGCGCGTGCTGCGAAAGAAGCGGGCATTCTAACGGTTGGTGTCGTGACGAAACCGTTCCACTTCGAAGGCGCGCACCGTATGCGCATGGCCGAAGCGGGTCTCAATGAAATGCAAGATTACGTTGATACGCTCATCGTGATCCCGAACCAAAATCTATTCCGCATCGCCAATGAAAAAACCACGTTTGCCGATGCTTTCAAAATGGCAGACAGCGTGTTGCAGTCCGGCGTGCGTGGCGTGACCGATTTGATGGTGATGCCCGGTCTGATCAATTTGGACTTCGCCGATATTCGTTGCGCCATGATGGAAATGGGCAAAGCGATGATGGGCACGGGCGAAGGACAGGGCGAACGTAAAGCCGTTGAAGCCGCTGAACGCGCCATCAATAATCCGCTGCTGGATGATATTTCGATGAAAGGCGCTAAAGGCGTCATCATCAACATCACCGGCGGTCAGGACATGACATTGTTCGAAGTCGACGAAGCCTGTAACCGTATCCGCGACGAAGTCGATGCCGATGCAAACATCATCTTCGGATCGACATTCGACGATCAACTAACGGGCATGATGCGCGTGACCGTTCTTGCGACCGGTATCGAAACGGAAGCAGCGCGTCGTGGGCGTCCGATCCGTGCATCCAATACGACATCTGCAGTCGCACCGCAAGCGGCACGTCCATCCATTCCAGCAGCAGCTCCAGTTCAGCAGCAAACGATGGAAGGTGTGTATGGTTCTTTCACGCCTCGTCCGCAACATCAGCTTTATGTTCCGCCTCTAAACAATCGTGTATCGGCGCCTGAGATTGTTCAACAACCAGTCTACGCCCAGGAAGGCGCAACCATGCGCAAACTGGAAACCGGTGGCAGTGATTACCATCAGCCGGAACTCGGCGGTATCGGTGGCGCAGCTCCACAAGAAACGGCAGCGTCCGCAGCTGAACTCTCGCGTGGTGTTCGTTACGGTGGCGCATTTATTCCGCCGCGTCCGGTGGGTCCGGAAGGTGCGCGTGCTTTTGGTGGCGCGATGCCGGCTCCGCAAGTTGCTGATGAAGCCCCTGCTTTTACGGATGAATATATTGCTCCGTCCGCGGCGCCGCGTGCACCGGTCGGCCTCAACTTAAACCCGCCTGTTGCGGGTGCACGTAAACGCCAGCCGTCTTTGTTTGAAAAGATCGCCGGTATTTTCAGCGAGCATGATGAAGTTGATGATCAATTAAGTGGTGCGTCCTCCACGGATACGTCGTCTTCGTCCGGTTCTGCCGGTGGTATGTTCGCGGGATTTTCCGCACGCAAACCATCCGCTCCAGTGATGGAACCGCAAACGCAAGAAATTCAGGCGGCACCTGTGATCCGTCAGCAACAGCCTGCACCGGCTGCAGCACCGGCACCACAACAACCGACCGCTGCCGGTCCTGATCTGGACATCCCGGCGTTCTTACGTCGCCAAGTTAGCTGATAATAGAGTCTATAAAAACAAATTAGCCCGCTGAAATGGCGGGCTTTTTTGTATCAGCTTTAAGCGATCGATTAACCGCAAGTGATGCTTGCGATATTGCCTTTTTTATCAATCTTGAAGTTCAGGCGATTGGAAACATTGTCAGCCGTGACAGGCGTGCCTGGGAAAATTACACGAATGGGATTTGAGAATTTCATCGTCTGAAGGACAGTGTGAGGCTTGCCCACCAATTCGCCCGGAACCATACAGGGGGCATTGGTATAGACCCCGCGTTCGGCTTTCACGATGTCTTTAAGCTGTTCCCCCGTTTGGTTGGAGGAGGCGGCGCAGGCTCCTAAGAGCAGAGCAAAAGCAAGGAATGGCAAAGCTTTGAAGGTCATGGTCCTGATTTATAACGCGACCTGTAACATTGCGCAACAGGGCGTGATTTCAACCTACCGGAGCGGTTCTTTACCCTAAACGTTGAAATTAACAAATTCGTTCCAAGGGTTACTTTTGCAGCACACGCTGAAAACAACGACAGAATGGATGAAAGGCACCGGTCTTCATACCGGCGCCGATGTTAGTTTGCGCATTCTGCCCGCCGCACCAGGGACAGGCATTTTGTTTGTGCGCACGGATTTGCCTTCCGTGAACACCTATGTGCCTGCGGCCTTCGATGCGGTTGATACGGCATCCTCACAGCTTTGCACATTCTTGAAAAATTCCGCTGGCGTTGCTGTACAAACACCGGAGCATTTGCTGGCCGCGCTTTCAGGTTGCGGTATTGATAACGCGCTTATCGAAATTTCCGGATCTGAAGTGCCGCTGATGGACGGTTCCGCAAAGCCGTTTGTGGATGCAATTTTAAATGTGGGTCGCAAGGCGCAACCGGCACCACACGCAGCCCTCAAAATTTTGAAAACCATTCGTGTGGAAGATGGCGACCGTTTTGCTGAACTAAAGCCTCAAGACGGCGCATTCAGCATTGATTACACAGTCGACTTCCCCGGCATTGGCCGTCAGCAACGCCGTTATATTCAGGATGATGCACAAGGGTTTGCATCCGAAGTCGCAAGCGCGCGCACTTTCACACTGCGATCGATTGCAGAAAAAATGAAGGCTGCAGGCGCGGTCAAAGGTGGCAATCTTGAGAATGCTCTTGTGCTGAATGACGAAGACGGTTCCGCCTGGCAAGGAACCAAACGGTATGCGGATGAACCTGTGCGTCATAAAATAATGGATGCGGTCGGTGATTTGTCCTTGGCCGGTATGCCGATCATTGGCGCTTTTACGTGTGTGAAAGGTGGTCACGCCCTGACCAACCGCCTTCTGCGCGCTTTATTTGCGGACCCGTCGTCCTATAAAATCGTCCACGATATTGCCGGTATTCATGTACCGGAACGCGGCGAATCCAAGGCTTCTTTGCCCGAGCAAGCCTAAGTCTAGACTTCCCCCTTTTAGGCCTATATTCTCCCTTCGTTTCAACGTTTTAGGGATGTTTTAGGCCATGCGTCGTTTTTTGCCGGTTTTGTATTTGCTTTGCACGGTTGCACTTTTGAGCGCCTGCGGCACATCGTCCAAGAAAGAAGAAGATGCAGAGATCACTGCCGACCGCGCGGTAGAAACGATTTATAACGAAGCCGCCGATGAAATGGACGCGGGCAAATATAAAAAGGCCGCGCGCCTATTTGCTGAAGTGGAACGTCAGCATCCATATTCGCAGTGGGCCACACAAGCACAGCTCATGAACGCCTATGCGCTATATCGCTCAAGTGATTATGATGAAGCGACAATTGCGCTTGAACGTTTCATTCGTCTGCACCCGGGACATAAAGATATTGATTACGCATATTATCTACGCGGGCTGTGCTCTTATGATCAAATTACTGACGTAACACGTGACCAGGATATGACTAAATCGGCGCTTGAAAATTTCGATACATTACTGCGCCTATTCCCCGAAAGCCGTTATGCGCGTGACGCATCGCTGAAACGTGATTTAACCCTAGATCATATCGCCGGCAAAAATATGGATATCGGGCGCTATTATTTGACACGTGGATATTACACGGCAGCGGTCAAGCGCTTCATGGTCGTGATCCGCGAGTATCAAACCACAACCCACACACCGGAAGCATTACACCGTTTGGTTGAAGCCTATATGCATTTGGGCATGTTGAATGAGGCCACGCGCGTGGCGGCCGTGCTTGGATACAACTATCCTGGCAGTGTCTGGTATAATGATTCCTTCAAGCTTTTGAACGAAGAACAGCGTGCCAAACTGATGGATGAGCGATCCTTTGTCGACAAAACCATCGACTCGCTTCTGAAGGTGGATTAACGGCCCTTTTTAGCGTTTTTTGTTCTCCATAATTCCCGGCAATATGCTAGGAATCAGGGATGCTTCGCCAGCTTGCCATTCGTGATGTGGTCTTAATCGACACCCTCGATATCGAAGGGTCCGAAGGCCTATCCGCACTGACCGGTGAAACAGGCGCTGGCAAATCCATCCTTCTTGATGCGCTGGGTTTGGCGCTCGGTTTTCGTGCTGAGACAGGTTTGGTGCGCAAAGGCGCAGACCAAGCATCCGTGACCGCCGTGTTCGATCTGCCGAGATCGCACCCGGTTTTTCTGGTTTTACGCGAACATGAAATTCGTGCCGATGACGGTACGCTTATTTTGCGACGCGTATTATCATCCGAAGGAAAATCCAAGGCTTTTATTAACGACCAACCTGTTGGTGTTGGGTTGCTTAAAATCGCAGGTGATTTAATCGTCGATATCCATAGTCAGTTTGAAACGCATGGATTGATGGATGCCAAGACACATATTTATACGCTGGATCTTTTCGCAGGCGCTGAAAAGCAGCATGCTCAAGTCGCCGGCTCTCATGCGCTGTGGAAAGATTTACGTGACGAGCGTGATGCGCTCATCGCCAAGATTGAGCAAGCGCGGCGCGATCAAGATTATTGGCAGACGGCTTATGACGATCTGTTGGCCATTAATCCTAAAGACAATGAAGAAGAAATATTACTAGAACGCCGGGTAATGCTGGCTGCGCGCGAGCAGCTATCCGAGGCTTTTGCCGAAGTGCAAAACCTCGCTGACGGGGAAGGCGGCGCAATTCAAAATCTAAACCGCGCTTGGAAAATTCTGGACCGTATAACGCAGAAGGCTGGGGAACGTTTAAATCCTGTTCTGGAATCCTTTGACCGCGCGATGAATGACCTGCGCGCCGGCCTTGATACGCTGGAAACGTGGTTTGATACGGAAGGAGCGGGGCCGGATACGCTATCTGCTGTCGATGATCGTCTGCAGGATCTGCGCGCCCAGGCGCGTAAGCATCAGGTTCAAGTGGCGAATTTACCTGCCATACTTACTGATATTGGTGAGCGTCTATCTGCCATTCGTGGAGATGACGGCAAGCTTGCAAAATTGGATCATGCGGTTGAGCAAGCCAAATCTGATTATCAAACGGCCGCACGCAAATTGTCCGATATACGTCAGAAGGCAGCCAAACAACTTGATAAGCAAATCATGGCGGAACTGCCGCCGCTTAAATTAGATAAGGCACGATTTGAAACACAGATCACACAATTGCCGGAGCATCTATGGAATGAAAACGGTATGGATGCTGTACAATTCGTGGTCGCGACGAATCCGGGCTCCGCGCCGGGGCCGATCGATAAAATTGCATCGGGCGGGGAGCTGTCCCGATTTATGCTTGCAATAAAAGTGGTCCTCGCTGCAACCTCGCCCGTCTCTGTTCTGGTATTTGATGAAGTCGATTCTGGTATAGGAGGTGCGACGGCCGATGCGGTAGGGGAGCGGTTGGCGCGCTTATCGAAAAGCGGACGTCAAGTATTGGTGGTTACCCATAGCCCGCAAGTAGCCGCGCGTGCCGGTCATCATTGGGTGGTTACCAAAGCCGCCAACGATGGGGGCAAAACAGTCCGTACAACCCTTTTACCTATGACGACACCAACGGCGCGAACTGAAGAAATTGCGCGTATGATCTCCGGGGCGTCCGTCACGCCTGAGGCTTTGGCTGCAGCTGGAAAACTGCTACAACAAGCATCATGAGCACTGCCACACGTTACAAACATCTGATTGCCGAAATCAAAAAGCATGATGCGCTCTATCATACGCAAGATGCACCAGAAATTTCGGATGCCGATTATGATGCGCTACGTCGCGAGTTAAATAAAATCGAGGCTGAGCATCCCGAGCTTGTTGCAACGGACAGCCCCAATAAAACTGTAGGTTCTAAAGGCAAAAGCGGATTTAAAAAAATCAAGCATGCCATACCCATGTTGTCGCTCGGCAACGTCTTTTCTGATGAGGAACTGGATGATTTTTTAGCCAAGGTCGCACGCTTCTTAAACCGTGGTGAGCCGTTTGACGTATTGGCTGAACAAAAGATCGATGGCCTGTCTTTGTCGTTGCGTTACGAAAACGGAAAACTCATTTATGCCGCTACGCGTGGGGACGGTATGGAGGGTGAAGATGTAACCGCCAACGTCAAAACCATTGATGAAATCCCACAAAGCCTTAAAGGCAACGCACCAAAAGTGGCGGAAATCCGCGGCGAAGTTTATATGACCAAACAAGCCTTCGCAGCACTTAATAAGGCGCAGGAAGAAGCGGATAAACCGGTCTTTGCCAATCCGCGCAATGCGGCGGCGGGCTCCTTACGCCAACTTGATTCTAAGATTACCGCGCAACGGGCGCTTAAGTTTTACGGCTACGCTTTGGGCGAATTGTCTGAATCCGTCGCTGATACGCAACAGGGCATTCGGGATAAAATCGAATCGTGGGGATTCCAAGTGCCTGAACCGCATGTGGTGTCATCTGACCGCGACAGCCTATTGAAGTTTTATCAGCGTATTCAAGAGGGGCGATCTAAACTCGCATATGATATCGATGGCCTTGTTTATAAAGTCAATGATCTGGACTTACAGGAGCGCTTAGGATTTGTATCGCGCGCACCGCGTTGGGCTGTAGCGCATAAATTCCCTGCTGAAGCTGCGATCACCCGTCTCAACGACATTCAAATCCAAGTGGGCCGTACAGGCGCGTTGACACCAGTTGCTATTCTTGAACCCGTTAATGTGGGCGGCGTTATGGTTGCTCGCGCAACGCTGCATAATGAAGATGAAATAGATCGTTTAGGCGTACGGATCGGCGATATGATCACCATTCAGCGTGCGGGCGATGTCATTCCACAGGTGCTGGGGTATCTAAAAGACAAGCGTCCTGCGGGGGCTAGACCGTTCAAGTATCCTCATACATGCCCTGTCTGCGGATCAAACGCGATTCGTGAAGAAGGGGAAGTCGTTCGTCGTTGCACTGGCGGTTTGATTTGTGCCGCACAAGCCGTGGAGCGCTTGCGTCATTTCGTGTCGCGCCGCGCGATGGATATTGACGGCCTGGGTGAAAAGATTATTCAAGAGTTTTGGGATGATGGATCGGTGCGTAGCCCTGCGGATTTGTTTCGCCTTGAGGAAAAACAAAAGGGCAGTCTCACGCCCCTTAATAAGCGAGAAGGCTGGGGTGATCAATCGGTCCGTAATTTGTTCGACGCGATCGATGCACGGCGCAATATAGAGCTTGATCGTTTTATATACGCACTCGGTATCCGCCAAGTGGGAGAAGCAACTGCTAAAAAGCTTGCCAGTCATTATGGGTCGTTCGATGCTTTGCAAAAGGCAATGATTGCGGCTAAGGATGAATCGTCAGAAGCATTCGCGGACTTACTAAACATCAATGATGTAGGGCCCTCTGTTGCCGATGACTTAATCGGTTTTTTCAACGAAGATCATAACATCGCACTTTTGAAAGATTTGCGTCGTTATGTGACTGTTCAAGAATTTGAGGCCCCCGATGTTGGCGACAGTCCTGTGGCCGGTAAAACCGTAGTATTTACAGGAGCGCTCAATATTTCTCGGGATGAAGCCAAAGCGCAGGCTGAACGTTTAGGCGCCAAAGTCGCCGGCAGTGTATCTTCCAAAACCGACTATGTTATTGCAGGTGAAGACGCAGGATCAAAATTAAAAAAGGCGCAGGAATTAGGTGTTAAAGTTTTAAGTGAGACGGAATGGCTCGCTTTAATCGGCTGATCATTTATTACGGATGCGGTAGAGCTTATCCATCGCCGCGTTATACTCAGCTGTAAAGTCACGACGCTCGACGAAATCTTTGCCGCCCGTTTTACGTGTCAACGTTTCCTCAAGCGCTCGGTTTAAGCGTTCTGATAACGACACATCCTCTTGTTCCAGCGCAAGTTGCAGTGCAAACAAAATACGGTCTGAAAGACGTTTAAATTCCAAAGTTTCGGACATGATTAAATCATACCCCGCAAATGGTGCAATTTTTCCAAAGCCGCCTCGTACTCAATCGTAAAGTCACGACGCTCGACAAAACCTTTGCCTCCTGCTTTACGCGTTAACGATTCCTCAAGTGCGGCATTTAATTCTTCTGCCACTTGCAAATCGCCCTGTTCTAGGGCCAATTGCAAGGCGTAAAGGATACGGTCGGATAGACGTTTAAATTCCATGATATAACGTTACAGGGCCTTCAGGTGTTTGGCAACAAAGCCATCAAATGCATGCCAGAACTGATCTCGGAATTGATCACGCTCCATCAAAACTTCATGCAAAGCGCCAGAAATCTCAACAATTTCTACCTTCGGCAAATGTGCCGTCAGGCGCCGCGTAGCTGCGTTGGAAACCACTTTTTCTATACCGGCCAAGGTAATTAAAATAGGCGTTGTGATGGATTTTAGATAAGCGGGGCGATTGGTGCGACGTATGGAATCGATCGCTGCATAGACCCAGCCATAACTAACCGATCCGCTACGCAATTTCGGATAATCGCGCATCGTTTGAATTTTGGCAGCACGGCGTACGGGGTCGGATGTCAAAATATCCAGATTGGCGATAAATTTTTCTTCCGACCATGGGCCACCGGTCGATTTTAGTCCGATGATCGCATTCAGAAATTTTGCAAGCAGCCACTGTGCAAATGTACCATCAAGCGGCATTACAATGCCTTGCAGGGGCGCATTCATAACAGCGCAATCAAATAGATTGGGACGGTCATGCAAAACCCGCAAGCCGATATGCGCCCCCATTGAATGAGCCAGTAGTATTTTAGGAAGTTTTGCCAAAGCAGAATTTGCAGACATAGTATCAATCAATGCAAAGGCATCTTCTACATCAAGGTCAAAACTATCGTGATGGCGCAAATCGGGATTAGAGGTGTGACGCCAGGATCCGCCATGTCCGCGCCAATCGACGATCGCGACGGCAAAACCACGCGTCATGAGATCCCGCGCGACTTCAAAGTATTTTTCGATATATTCGGAAAGTCCTGGAAAAACGAAAACTAAAGCCTTGGGATTCTGTGGTGCGGCCCAGCCGTAACGAAGGTATTGCCCATCACGCGGAACGACTTGGCCCCAAGCCCAATCTTTTGGCGCCAAAAATCGTTCTTCCAAACTCATTTAGTTATTCCATCGCCTTAATGATGTCCTCGGCCATTTTCTTGGCGTCGCCTAAAAGCATCATCGTGTTGTCATTAAAGAACAGGGGATTATCTACGCCTGCATACCCGGTGCCGAGTGAACGCTTGACAAATAAAACCGTTTTGGCCTTTTCAACATCCAAAATTGGCATGCCGTAGATTGGGGATGAAGAGTCGGTTTTGGCGGCTGGGTTTGTGATATCATTGGCGCCAATCACGAACGCCACATCGGTTTGTGCGAAATCACGATTGATATCATCTAGTTCCAACACTTCGTCATACGGTACGTTGGCTTCTGCAAGCAGCACGTTCATATGACCAGGCATGCGACCCGCAACAGGGTGAATGGCATAACGAACTTGCACCCCTTCATGTTTTAAAACATCGGCCATTTCACGCAAAGCATGCTGTGCTTGCGC
Source organism: Alphaproteobacteria bacterium (assembly GCA_036568945.1). Lineage (GTDB taxonomy): Bacteria > Pseudomonadota > Alphaproteobacteria > Micavibrionales > UBA1664 > UBA6145. Next base: position 13,332 of record DATCRN010000051.1, read on the forward strand.
GACAGCCATGCCATAGCCAGGCACAATGATAACGGATGCGGCATTTTTAAGAATAAAGGCAGCATCATCGGCAGAGCCGATTTTTACGGGTTTATCGGATGCCGCGGCACCTGTAGCGGCGGCGGAATCGTCCGCACCAAATCCGCCAAGCAACACATTTAAGAACGAACGGTTCATGCCTTTACACATGATATAGGACAAGATCGCGCCTGACGCGCCGACAAGCGCGCCGGTGATGATCAATAGCGGGTTTTGCAATGTGAAGCCGATGCCTGCTGCCGCCCAACCAGAATAAGAATTGAGCATAGAGACGATAACCGGCATGTCTGCGCCGCCAATCGGCATGATCAATGTGATTCCCAGCACGAGCGCCACAGCAACAATGCCGAAAAACATGATGTCCCATTCCGTTGTGCAGAAGGCGAGCAAGCAAACGACCATCGCCCCGCCGAGCGCCGCGTTCAGCAAATGTTGGCCGGAGAAATTAAGCGGTTTGCCGGAAATCAAACCCTGCAATTTACCGAAGGCCACGCACGATCCCGTGAATGTGATGGCGCCGATCGCAGCACCCAATGCCATTTCAACAAGAGAACTTAAGGCAATTGCACCGCGCATGCCGATGCCATAGGCAAGAGGATTATAAAATGCCGCCATTGAAATAAAGACAGCGGCAAGGCCGACGAGGGAATGGAAAGCTGCCATCAATTGCGGCAACGCTGTCATTTCCACCTTTTTGGCAATTGTTGCGCCGATTGTTCCGCCAATCGCGATGCCTAAAATTGGCATGATGTCCGCGTGCACGTTATCGAGGAAGAATGTGGTACCGATGGCAAGCGCCATCCCACCCATACCGTACAGAACACCAGTGCGCGCAGTTTCAGGGCCCGATAGACCGCGCAAAGCCATGATGAAGCAGATCGCTGCTACCAAATACAAAAAGGCCGAAAGAGGATCGAGCGCCATAGTTTTAAGCCTTCGCTTTCGCATCTTTGCGTTTGAACATCGATAACATACGACGGGTAATTAAAAACCCGCCGAAAATATTGACCGATGCGAGAATAATCGCCAGAAAACCAAGGAAGGTTGAAAACCAATTCCCTTCCTCAGGTGCGGCTGCAATAATTGCGCCGACAATCACAACCGATGAAATCGCATTGGTAATCCCCATGAGTGGGGAGTGAAGAGCAGGCGTGACACGCCAAACAACGTAATAGCCGACGAAGCAGGCAAGTACGAATACGGTAATACCCATGATTAAGAAATCAGAATGACCGCCTGCGCCACTTGGTGCTTGCAAGGCAATATTGCCGGCAAGGGTTTTCATGTCCTGCGCCATTTCTGCGGCGCGCACAGCCAGATCGCTGGCATCATTAGCAAGGGTGGTCGATGACATGACTTAATCTTCCTTCTTATTGGTATCGGCTTTACGCTTGAATGAGGATTTGGAATCCGCAGGCGCAACGGGCGCTGCATCGGCTTTTTTATCCTTGGATACCAAAGATGCGTGTACAGGTTTGCCGTCATGCATCAAGGTCACACCCTTAATAATGTCATCGTCAAATTTGAAAACGAATTTTTTCGCTTCTTTATCAAACATAAGCGTCAGAATGTTCAGAACATTTTTAGCGTAAAGTGCTGATGCATCAACTGCGATATGCGATGTCAGATTATGATACCCAATAATTTTGACACCGTGTTTTTCAACGATTTTGCCGCGCTCCGATAATGGGCAATTACCCCCCGCCTCAACGGCCAAATCAACGATGACCGATCCTGGCTTCATTGATTTCACCATATCTTCAGTGACCAATATCGGGGCAGGGCGACCAGGGATGAGCGCGGTGGTAATGACAATGTCTTGTTTTTTAATCGTCTCGGCCACCAATGCTGCTTGTTGACGCTTATAATCTTCTGACATCTCTTTGGCGTAACCGCCTGATGTCTCTGCCGCTTTGGTTTCTTCGTTTTCGACCATGACGAAGGATGCGCCAAGCGATTGCACTTGTTCTTTGGCGGCAGGACGAACGTCGGTCGCCGATACGACTGCGCCTAAACGACGCGCAGTTGCAATCGCTTGTAGGCCGGCAACGCCTGCGCCCATTACAAACACTTTGGCAGGTGCGACGGTCCCCGCTGCCGTCATCATCATAGGAAAGGCGCGGCCAAACGCCGCAGCGCCTTCGATCACGGCACGATATCCTGCTAAGTTGGCCTGCGATGACAAAACGTCCATCGATTGCGCACGCGTAATACGCGGCACCAATTCAAGGGATACCGCAGACGCGCCTGTACGCTCAAAACGCGGAACCGCATCAGTGAATTGATACGGGGAAAGAAGCCCTACCAAAATGGCGCCTTTTTCAAGTCTTTCCAGCGTATCGATATCGGGGCGCTGTACGCACAGTACGACATCTGCACCTTTGACGGTTGTGTTGGCATCTTTGGCGATTGTGGCGCCGGCTGCAGTGAAGGCATCGTCAGACAAAGAAGCACCGAGTCCGGCACCTGTTTGCACTTGGACGGATGCGCCCATGGAGACATATTTTTTGACCGTATCGGGAGTGGCGGCAACGCGGCCTTCGCCCTGCGCAGTTTCCTTAAGAACGGCAATCGTCAGAGTCACGGGTATCAGCCTTCATTTGGGGGTCTCGAAACGGCGTACCCTAGCAATAAAATCAGGGGCTTGTGAAGCCATAACCCACTGTGAGTGGTTCTTATACGGCGCTTGTTTGGTACCCCCATTTCCGTTAATGTATTAACTGTAATTAACGCGCTGATTCTCTATGAAAAATTACTTTTGCCGTACGCTTTTAACCACCGCCGCGTGGCTGGCATTTTTAGGGACAGCACCTGCCGAAAGCTTGCAGGACGCCGTGTCTGAAGCAATCGGAACGCACCCGTCCGTAAAGGCTGCTATGGCATCCCATGATGCAAGCACCCAAACTGTGCGGGAACAGCGGTCCGCCTATTATCCTGAATTATCGGTTAGTACGCAGGCGGGCCGCATTTATGGCGATAACGCTACCAGCCGCGGCTTAAGTGTCACGCGTGGCGCCGGCTATTCCTGGTTGTGGGAAGGCAATGCCGCTTTAACGCAAAAAATTTATGATTGGGGCGAAACCGGCAATAAGGTCGATGCCGCCAAAGCGCGGGAAGCTGCCGCCAGCATGACCATTGAAAATCAACAAGATGCGATCGCACTTCGTGCAGCACAGGCGTTTATCTCTTTGTTGCGCGCAAGCGATCTTAAAAACCGGGCGGCTGTAAATTTAGAAGCGATCAAATCGTACCAAGAAAAAATAGCCGTTCAGGTTGAAGAGGGCGGTTCGGACGAGGCTGAATTAAACCGTGCGAATGATTTTCTTCTTCTTGCTCAAAATGCCGCGACGGAATTTGAAGGCCAGTATCAACAAGGTCTTGCCGAATATATTGAAGCCGTCGGACATGCACCGGAAATGGGTTTAAAGCGCCCGATGTTGCCGGCAACTTTTCCAGCCAATTTAGATTCTGCAATCGATCAAGCTTTTATGGCACACCCACAAGTCGCTGCTGCCAAACAAAGTGTGATTGCGACAGACTACGATATGCGTGCAGAAAAAACATCATATTTGCCCAAAGTTTCTGGGCAGCTTTCCTATCTTGAACGCGACCAGGATGACTTGATTGGTGGCGAAGCGACCGATGCCCGTGCGGTTGTGAAAGCGGATTGGAATTATTCAACCGGCGGTGCGCAACATGCACGCGTTGATCGCGCGCAAGCCATGCGTGAACAAGCCAAGGCCGAGCTGGATGAAGTGTATCGTCGTGTTGAGCGCGATATCCGTGTCGGTTGGGCTATGTTGGATACCACACGCCAACAACAGGAAACGCAAGAGAATCGTCGGGCTGCGACCGCCAAAGTCGTGGACACCTATAAAACTCAATATGAAGGCGGCAACCGCACGCTCATTGAATTGATGCAAGCTGAAAGCCAAGCATTTGATGCATCTGTTGCCTATGCCAATGCCGATTACGGTGTCTTATCGGCAACTTACACGTTAATGGCCGCGATGGGGCAATTGATCCCAGCGCTTACCCCTACGACCGCGATTGCGGAGTCTGCTGCGCATGACGAACCCGCAGCCCAACAATAAACCCGCAACGACGGCTGATCCGCTTTTGGACTGCCTGACATGGATGGCTGCTAAATACGGCCGTACCCGCTCGCCTGAGGCATTGGTCGCGGGCCTCCCTTACGATACGCGCGGCATGGGGCCAGAGTTGTTTTGCGAAGCGGCATCGCGTTTAGGTCTTAAGACCAAAATTATTGAACGTCCATTTGATGCGATTGATGATGCGGTCATGCCCTGTGTTGCATTGATGGGGACGCATGATGCGTGCGTTGTTTTAAGTCACAACCGCAAAGCCAAAGATGTACGCTTGTTTGTGCCGGGTAAAGGCGAAGGCGTTCTTGCTGTCCGTGAATTTGAAAAAGCGTATAAAGGGTTCGCGATTCTTGTGTATCCTCAACCTGAGGCTGTCACCGATCCAATCAGTGGTGGCCGCCTAAAAGATGTCAGCCGTCATTGGTTCTGGGGGTTGATGCGTGAAAACAAAGGCCTCTATCGCCGTGTGGCGTTGGCCGCTTTGTTGATCAATTTCTTTGGCCTTGCGGGCCCGCTCTTCGTCATGAATGTCTATGACCGCGTTATCCCCAATGCCGCGATGCAAACCGGTTGGGTGCTCGCGATCGGTATTTTGACTGTTTATATTTTTGATCTGCTCATTCGGACGCTGCGTGGTTACTTCGTTGACCTGGCCGGTCGTAAAATTGATGTGCTGGCAGCGCGCCGTATTTTCGATCATGTATTGGATATGCGGCTGGAAGGACGCCCGAAATCGTCGGGAGTTTTCGCCAACATGCTGCGTGAATTTGAATCGGTAAAAGAATTTTTTACATCAGCCACGCTGACTGCTTTTATCGATTTGCCGTTTGCATTGATTTTTGTGGCGTTCGTTTTCTTCATTTCACCGATCTTCGGCTTGATTGTTTTGGGCCTCACAATCGGATCCGCAATTTTAAGCTACGCTTTGCAAAAGCCGATGCGTTATCTCATCCAAAAAGGTATGGAAGCGGCCGAAGCGCGTCATGGTGTTTTGGTGGAAACCATTTTTGGATTGGAAACGATCAAAGCGATCCGCGCTGACGGCCGTTTCCGCGCTAAATATGGCGATCATGTCGGGCAATCCGCTGTCGTAGGGCAAACGACGCGGTTCTTTTCTAGTCTCACGGTCAATGTCGCTTTATTCCTGCAGCAGATTTGCTCTGTGCTTATGATCGTATCAGGCATGTATTTGGTATCCGACGGCCAAGTTACATTGGGCGCATTGATTGCAGGCGTCATGTTATCCGGTCGCGCGACGGCACCGATCGCGCAAATCGCAGGTATGATTAGTCGTTATCATTCGTCTAAATCGTCCCTCGCAACGCTTGATCGTATCATGCATATGCCAGTCGAGCGTCCCGAAGATAAAAACTTCCTGCACCGCCCTGTTTTGCGTGGATCGATCACGTTTGATCGTGTCAGCTTTACTTATCCGAATGGCGGCGCCAATGCGCTGGATGGCGTTTCTTTCCGCATTAATGATGGCGAAAAAGTTGGCATTATCGGCCGTATCGGATCGGGTAAGTCGACAATTGCGCGGCTAATGATGGGTTTGTATGAGCCTAAAGATGGCGCGATCTCAATTGATGACACAGATCAGCGTCAAATCGATCCTGCCGATTTGCGCCGCAACTTCGCCTACATTCCTCAGGATGTCATTTTATTCTCAGGCACCATCCGCGAGAATATTACGGTCGCTGTACCGCACGCATCGGATGCGGAACTACTAAAGGCAGCGCAAGATGCGGGTGTACATGATTTTGTATCACGCCTGCCACAAGGCTACGACACACCAGTGGGCGAACGTGGAGAAGGTTTGTCGGGTGGACAACGCCAGGCGG
>DATCRN010000052.1:0-2259 GCA_036568945.1 Alphaproteobacteria bacterium
AGGAACGATTCTACAATTACGTATCCCTGATTTACGGCGACAAAGTCGCCATCTGTACTGACAACAACACCAAAGCCCTCGTCTTCCACGACCCGTTATTGGCCAAAACCTGGACCAATTTGTTCGAGGTCATGTGGGATACGTTGGAGCAACCCAAAACGAGCACTGCCAATGAACGCTTCTAGCAAACCCGCGCAATATCCGGCGCCGACAGGCGCTTATAAAGTCTTCGTCAAAGACAAGGGCCTTTGGCAAGCGCATACGACCGCCCGTCTACATATCAGCGTCGGTAATCCGAAGCATGATGGCGAGAAATTCTATGCTTTAACGGAATGGGCGGCCGCGCGTTTCGATCACGTGACCTTGATCGTATCCGATACGTTGCAGCGCCATAATATTGCACTGACCAGCGGGATCGACGAAGACATCGCGCATATTATCTCGCGCAAGCAAGGTGATTTATGGCTCGCGCGTAACCAACGCGCCATTCAAAATCTGCCCCATGTCACCATCACACGATGGGATCAGTGGCTTAATCATCCGGATTACGTCGAAACTTATAATGCGCTCTTCGCTTTGTATCGCAATGAGCCCACAGTGCGTCAGGCAATCACGCAAAAGGCGGAGGGATTCAATACCCGCCACGCCAGCGACAACGATTTGCAACAAGCATCGTCAGCACAGATTATCAACACATCCATCCATTATATTTTGGAGGAAGTGGCCGCCTTCGCCATCATGTTCGCGGATGATGAGAGCATCAACATCTATCCTGGCGACTGGTTCAAAGACATTTTCGAGACAGTGAGCGATCATAACAATTCGCCGCTGCTGGAAAGCCTGGCAGTTACCGAATATTTGCGCGTCGATTACGTTCGTAACAAGAGCCCATTTGCGATTGTCGGTAAAACCGGCGTGGCTAACGATTCCGGTTCTATTGCCGCAGAATAAAAAAACCTATTTCATTACTGGGTAGGTATCGCTTCATGGAATTCAGCCCAAACAACAGCATTGTAAAATTATGCCTTCAAGGCATGGCCGCAGAAGATCAGGGCCGTGCAGAGGATGCGCTTAAGCTTTTCACCCAAGCCTGGAACGACGCTGCATATGATTTCGAAAAATTCATTTCGGCCCATTTCTTAGCGCGACAGCAAAAAGATCTTACGGACAGATTACAGTGGTTAGAAACCGCTTTGCAGTTGGCGCAAAAAATAAATGACGACACTGTTCATAGTGCCTTACCTGCCCTCCATTTAAATATTGCTAAGTGTTATGAAGGCTTAGGCCGTACTGATGACGCCCAAAAAAATTACGAATTGGCGGCTTCATTTAAAACCGGCCCTGTCGATAAAGGCCCCTTCTATCACGGCACGAAGGCGGATTTGAAAGTGGGCGATCTGCTCATGGCGGGCGGCAATTCCAATTACAAATCTGATCTTAAAATGAACCATATTTATTTCACAGGCCTTATGAATGGCGCGGGATTAGCCGCGGCGCTTGCAAAAGGCGATAATCCTGAGCGGGTCTACATCGTGGAGCCGACAGGTGCATTTGAATATGATCCAAACCTGACCGATAAAAAATTTCCTGGCAATCCAACCCGATCTTACCGATCCGAAGCACCTTTAAAAATAGTCGGTGAAGTCAAAGATTGGCGCAAGCAGACACCAGACGATATTCAAGAATGGCGCGAAAAACTAAAAAACAACAAAGGTCTAATCATTAATTAAAAAAACAGACCCATTACGGGTCTGTTTGTAACTCTATCCTATCACATCGCAACATCAACTGGAAGTTGGGCGCACTCCATTTGAACGAGCGCTTTTGGCGCGCCTGGACGTAGCCACCTCGAACCAAATTATACAGGATTTGTTGGAGTGGGACAGGCTGCTCAAGTCGAGGAACTCCGCCAATGACGGGGGTGGCCCATGCCCCAGGCCGTGAGGGAACCACCGCTTTCCATTCGACTGTCAAAAAATGAGCGCGCGGCGCTAACGCGCCGCGCGGGGGCGGTGGGGCTATCCACCTACGTTAAATCAGTCCTTTTCGCGGAGGAGAATCCCAAGCGTGGCCGCAAGCGGGTATCCGCTGACCATGTCCTGCTGGCGCAGATACTTGGACAATTAGGCGCGAGCGGTCTGGCGCAGAGCATGAAGCGCCTTACCGAAGCGGCGGATACAGGAAGCCTGCATCTCGACGATCTCACGATCCGGCGGCTGCATGACGCTTGCGACGATCTGCGCGGGATTCATCTTCACC
>DATCRN010000053.1:0-5954 GCA_036568945.1 Alphaproteobacteria bacterium
CAATATGTTCGATACCGCCAACGTTTACAGCCAAGGCGGATCGGAAGAAGTGTTAGGTGCAGCCATCAAAGGACGCCGCGACAAGGTCATCATCTCCACCAAAACCACGTTTGCGATGGGCGAAAATCCAAATTCCGTCGGATCATCCCGCTTCAACATCATCAATTCCGCCAATGCATCGCTCAAACGTTTGGGCACTGATTACATCGATCTGTATTTCATGCACGGCTTTGATGCGTTGACACCGGTTGAGGAAACCTTGTCGGCACTCGATAATCTTATTCAATCCGGCAAAGTCCGTTATATCGGCTGCTCCAATTTCTCCGGCTGGCATTTGATGAAATCGCTATCGACATCCGAGAAATACGGATGGGCGAAGTATGTTGTCTATCAAGGTTATTACTCGCTGATCGGCCGCGACTATGAATGGGAATTGATGCCCCTCGCCCAAGATCAAGGCGTCGGCACAATGGTTTGGTCACCGCTCGGTTGGGGTCGTTTGACGGGCAAAATCAAACGCGGTCAACAAGCCAAAGAAGGGCGCATTGCCCAAGGTGGCGCCGAAGGCGGCCCGAAAGTCGATGATGAGTACATGTACGATGTGATCGATGCGATCGAAGACGTCGCCCGCGAAACCGGCAAAACCGTACCGCAAGTCGCACTCAATTGGCTGTTGCAACGTCCGACTGTTTGCAATCTTGTGATCGGCGCGCGCAATGAGGAGCAATTAAAACAAAACTTGGGCGCTGTTGGTTGGAATTTAAGTGCTGACCAAATTGCGCGTCTGGATGCTGCAAGCTCGCGTCATCCGGCCTACCCGTACTGGCACCAAATGGGCTTCGACAATCGCAATCCCAAGCCGGTGCAATGGGTATCCGAAGCTCCCGCTAAAACGCAATTGAAGAAAGCCAGCTAAGTCTAGTTTTCCAGTTCGGAATCCCAGTACAAGAAGTCAGCCCAAGATTGATGCAGGAAATGGGGCGGGAATTTACGTCCCTGCTCCTGCAATTGGAAGATGCTTGGACGAAACGGTTCACCCAGCGGGTACATGTCGCATTCATGCGGCAGACGCGCGCCTTTTTTGGCGTTACAAGTGCGGCAGGCCGCCACGATGTTGTTCCAGGTTGTTTTACCGCCTCGGGAACGCGGGACGACGTGATCGAAGGTCAATTGCGGCGTCTTGTGTTTGTTGCCGCAATATTGACAGCGCCATTGATCGCGCAGGAACAGATTGAAGCGCGTAAAAGCGGGCGTCTGAGCGCAAGCCACATATTCCTTGAGCGCCACGACGGATGGCAGACGCATTTCCATGGAGGGTGAATGAACGATCTGATCATACTCGGCAAGCACCGTGACGCTGTCACGGAACACGGCCTTTACGGCATCTTCCCATGACCACAAGGACAAGGGGAAATAGCTTAAAGGCCGGAAGTCGGCATTCAGGATCAGAGCTGGGAAATGTTCTGGGATTAAATTGGGGGTTTGCCCCGGGATTACGAGCTGCGGCATCTCTTCAAGATGGACATCCGCGCCCGAAATCATTTCTGCCCCTTCCGGCTGGGGGCGAGACATGGACTCATAACGGGGATTCTTCTCCGCATACATCCATTATAGGGCAGATTCTTAAGTGTTTCCAGTATTGGCGGAAAACCAAGCTTTAGAGGGTCTGTGTCGGCCTAAAACGTTTGGCGAGCACCTCGCCAGCTTTACTCAAGACTGTACTTATTCCTTGCGCTACATAAACAGCGCCGTCAGCGACATCATTAAAGAAATCCGACATCTCATTATCTTGACGTGCGCGCTCCTCGGGTGATGCCAGGTAGCCAGCAGTCTTGATCAATCGATTGATTGCAGGATCGGGTGTTGGACCAAACATAGGTTTCCTTAAAGAGATGGTTTTACCCATACTATCAGGAACCGTTATGACAACGCGAATTTATGCTGTTGCGGTTAAAGCACCGAGCACTTTGGTGACCAAAAGAAACACGCCAGTGTGGAATACATAAAACACAGCAGCTTCTTTCAGCGTGCGTGTTTTGCCAAAATCAAATAGGTCTTTGAACGACATGGAACTGCTCCGGAATATAGGGTTTCCAAGGGTTCTAGAAGACTCGACAATTTTAAGTCAAACAAAATCGGCTTAAAATCTGCGATTTTTGCGATTTTTAAGAAGGCTGCCAAAACGGACGCACTTTTTGGGTGCCGTTCTGCATGCGATCGCGAATGGAGGCGCTAATACGCTGCGCGTCACGTGCGGCACGACGATAGACACCGGAGGAAAGATTTCCACGGTGTTGATCACTCTTCTTGGTGAAGGATTCTTCGAGTTGTTTTAGTCGGTTAAGGGCGCTCATCCACAGATAACTAACATAATCGTACAAGATTCTGCAAATATCAGATTGGGGCGTTTTGGAGGCAAAATAAAATCACAGAAAGCCAGGTCCAGCCCGGCTTTCTGATCTTGGTAGTTTTTAGAAAGGACTGGGCGCTATAACCTTAGGGACACCCTTCTCTATAAGCGACGTGCTTCGAGAGCAAAAAGAAGCCGGGGTTGGCCCCCGGCTTCCAAATCTTCGTTTAAGGACAATTACTTGCCTTTAAGCGTCGTCAGGTATGCGACAATCAACATGCCCAATACAACGTCGATTTTATACGTTGCATAGATGCCGATGACCGTAAGGATCACCGACAACGTATCACTGGTCAGTTTTTTGCTGCCCAGGATCATAGTCGACATGACGATGACAAACAGAGTACCAACCATTTTGTTGATCTCAATACCCGAGAATACGCCGCCAACCGTAGAGCCTAGGTCGATGCCAAGGACGCCCAACAGGGAGACCAAAACACCAGACAGACCGGCTAAGAACACGGTGTAGAAAAGACCAAAGCCAAGAGCTTCCGTGTGCGAGCGGTCATGACCGAGGTTTGTAAGGTGACCAAACATTGTATTTCTCCTTTGTAGTGGGGCCGCGGTAATGAACTGTTGTGAGTGAAACCGCGCCCACATCTTCATTATACTGTTAAATCAGTCACTTTTTGAAACTTTTTGAAACATTGCGTGATGCAAAGCAGCATCAAATATGGGTCATTCCCGGATCATGGGCCAAAATGAGCCATTTGCAGGTAATTTTCAGACTGCTGTCAAGCAACAAAATTACCTATTTAAGAATTTGCCGCAGAAAACCTAGGCCTGCAGAGATGCCCGACTCATCGATTCCATGAGCCAGACCCGGAATGACCTGCCCTTCGGTCGGGAAACCGGCATGCTTTAAATTGGCCATAGCTTGGTGCCAGGCACTTATGGGAACAACCGTATCGGCATCACCATGGATTAGGCATGTGGGTACTTTGTGGACAAGTCCTGTTTTCAGCTCGGACGCCCCTAAAAGGGCCCCACTGTACCCTAATATTCCAGCGATGGCGGTTTTCCTACGAGGCCCCACGTACAGTGACGTCATTGTCCCCTGGCTAAAGCCGACTAAAGCCAGATTTTCGTCCTTTAGACCAGATTTTTTCAACAGGTTATCCAAAAAGTTATCTACAAGGGGGCGGACGGCTTCGACACCCTTTAACATGGCGCTTTCAGTCCATTCCTGAAGGGAAAACCATTGATACCCCATCACGGCAAAATCGCATGGGAATGGCGCATCAGGAGAAACGAACAATGTATTGGGCATATGTTTGGCCCAAAGGGGTGCCAGCGAAATGAGGTCTTGCCCGTTCGATCCCAAACCATGCAGCAGGACTACTATGTTCTGGGGTTTGCCGGCAGCTTCCGGCCCATGGCGATAGGTTTGAAATTCCATGAGGGAAACTTAAGCGCCTTTGCCCGCGGCTTCAATCGTGGCGCAGACATCGCGCACAAGCTGACGCACTTTGGCCTCGTCATCCCCCTCCGCCATTACGCGGATGACGGGTTCGGTGCCGGACGGGCGGACCAGCAGACGGCCATTCCCCTTTTCCAACTGTTTTTCGACTGATGCGATCGTGTCTTTGACCTTTGAGGATTCCAGTGGTTTGGCACCTTTGAGATAGGTCACATTTTCCAGGACCTGCGGGACCGGATCAAAAACATGCGCCATATCGGCCAAGGTTTTGTCTTCGGTCTGCATGACAGCCAGAACTTGAAGGGCCGCCAATAGACCGTCCCCGGTTGTAGCATAGTCGGACAGCACCATATGGCCGGATTGTTCGCCGCCCACGTTGTAGCCGCCTTCACGCATCTTTTCGACGACGTAGCGGTCACCAACAGCGGCGCGTATCAGACCGAGCCCCATGCCCTTTAAATACCGCTCCAGACCCAAATTGGACATGACGGTAGCGACAACCGCCCCGCCCTTTAATCTTCCCTGGTCGTGCCAGGATTTGGCAATCACACCCATCAATTGGTCGCCGTCGATCCGTTTGCCGGATGCATCGACCATGATGACGCGATCGGCATCGCCATCTAAAGCAATGCCCAAATCGGCCTGCGTATCGATGACTGTCTTTTGCAAAAGCGCCGTATCAGTGGCCCCAACGCCGGCATTGATGTTTACGCCGTTAGGGCTGACGCCCAGTGGAATGACATCCGCCTCAAGCTCCCACAATACCTGGGGTGCCGCCCGATAGGCCGCGCCGTGGGCGCAATCAACAACGATGCGTAGACCTGACAGGGTTTGCCCCTTGGGGAATGTATTCTTGATGAATTCGATGTAACGACCGCAAGCGTCATCCAGGCGGCTGGCACGACCAAGGTCGCTTGGGGCTGCCAGATCGCCGGACAGGTCCTGATCAATCAAACCCTCGATCTGCTTTTCGATTGCGTCGGAAAGTTTGTAACCATCCCCGCCGAACAGCTTGATACCGTTATCTTCGTAATGATTGTGGGACGCGGAAATCATCACACCCAAATCGGCTCGCAAAGAACGGGTGAACTGAGCAACCGCCGGTGTAGGCATAGGTCCCAACAACACAACATCCAAACCCATCGATAAGAAACCTGATGCCATTGCTTGCTCCAGCATATAGCCCGACAAACGCGTATCTTTGCCGATCACAACACGGCGATGCTGCTGCTGCCCTTGGGGCTTAAGGACTTTGCCCGCTGCCATAGCGACGCTTAAGGCAACACCCGCTGTCATAGGATGCTGGTTGGCGCGGCCGCGAATGCCGTCGGTGCCGAAGTATTTCTTGCTCATTTTGCCAAGGGTATAGACCAATTACGGCAAAAACCAGTCACCAAATGTTGCTGTTAATGACGGTTTTTGAACCAATCTGCGGATTGCATCTCGATAAGACGGCTTAAAGTTCGTTGATATTCGAAGGATCCGGTATCGCCGGAATAGAGTTTGTCGGGTGATGTGGCGGCCCGAACGACTAGAACACGTTTTTGGTCGTAAAGTGTATCGACCAAAGTCATGAAACGGCGGGCTTCGTTACGGCGCTCTTCGTTCATCATCGGCACACCATCTAAAAAAACTGTCGTGTAGGCATTTCCTAAGGCCAAATAATCAGCTGCGCCGCGTGCTTCCTCGCACAAAGTTGCAAAATCGCACCAGGCAGCATGGCCTGCGGCGCGTTGGATGGGAAGTTCACGGCCATCGACGTCGACGCTGGCAGACTGCGCGCGCTGATGATCGGACAGAGTTTCAAATAATGTGTTCATGCCATTCCAGCTAAAATCTGTTAGCGGTGCAAACCACGCGCCCTGCTCCGACAAGGCGCGGAAACGATAATCTATTGGGCTATCGAGATACACAACGCGCACATGGGATTTAAGAAGATCAATAAACGGCAGAAAGCGCGCACGTTGTAGGCCGTCTTTGTACAAATCATCTGGGGCGTAGTTGCTGGTGGCAATCACGGTCGTACCAGCTTGGAATAAAGCGTCAAACAATGAACCCAGGATCATCGCATCAGCGATATCGTTCACATGCAGTTCGTCAAAACACAGTAGATCGGTTTCCGCG
>DATCRN010000054.1:0-2358 GCA_036568945.1 Alphaproteobacteria bacterium
GCATGGGTTATTCCCTTATAAGAACCGCCGAACAACGTTTTTAAGGCAGTACGAAATGAAACGCACCTACCAACCGTCCAAACTGGTCCGCAAACATCGCCACGGCTTCCGCGCTCGTATGGCGACGAAGAACGGCCGCGCCGTGCTGGCTCGCCGCCGTGCAAAAGGCCGCGCAAAACTGAGCGCTTAAAGAGGCGAATGCCCACGCATAAAACCAAGACACCGGGCCGCCTGAAAAGGCGGTCTGATTTTTTGCGCGTGGCAGGTACGGGCAAAAAATGGATTTCACCATCCGTTATTGTGCAGGTCGATACAGAATCAGGCGAAGGCATTCGCTTTGGGCTCACCGCGACAAAAAAATTGGGCAATGCTGTGATCCGCAACCGCATTCGTCGCAGATTGCGGGCAGCTGCCAATATCGCGCTTGCAGGGCGCCCTAACACCGATGTCGTATTGATCGGTCGTAGCGCAACTGTGGATGCGCCCTTTGAACAGATCTTAAAAGACCTAAATTGGTGCCTGAAAAAACTCGGGATTCCCACTGAGGCTATAGATGCTGAAGGACCTGCTTAAAATTCCCGTGAAGGGTTACAAATATTTAATTTCCCCATTCATTCCCGGGGCGTGCCGATATCATCCCACCTGTTCCGAATACTGCTTGCAGGCCCTTGAAAAACATGGTGCATTGGCCGGACTTTGGCTCACCCTTAAACGGCTTTTGCGTTGCAATCCGTGGGGCGGGCATGGTTTCGATCCGGTGCCAGAAAAAACAAACAAAGAAGAGTTCTGATTTTAAGATGAATATGAATTACCCAAATCCGAATTTGAATCCGAACGGCCCCGGCAAAATGCATCCCGATGATAAACGCAATATGATCGTTTTCTTTGCGATGTGCGCCCTTTTATTTTTCGCGTATGATTTTTTCGTCGGCAAACCGCACAAAGAAGCGTTGAAAGCGCAGCAAGCGCAAATGCAGGCCGCACAAAAAGCGCAGCAAACGCCCGAAGCGGATTTAGCTCCTCTCACCCGCGAAGACGCGCTGGCGAAATCGCCGCGCATCAAAATCGATAATCCGGATCTGCAAGGCAGCATCAATTTGCGCGGCGGCCGCATCGATGATTTGAAACTCAAAACTTATTTTGAAACAATCGATGAGACGACACCGGTCACCCTGCTAACACCGGCGCGCGCGCCGCATGCCATGTATGCCGATTTCGGTTGGCTGCCCGCACCCGGTCAAACCGCATCCCTGCCCGGCAATGATACTGTTTGGCAAGCCCAAGATAATTTGGCGACCCTATCGGTTGGAACGCCGGTTACGCTTACTTGGAATAATGGTCAGGGCTTAAGTTTCGAGCGCACCTACGCGCTTGATGAACATTATATGTTCACGATCACGCAAAAGGTGACCAATCATGGCCGCGAAGCTGTAAGCCTGCACCCGTACGCGTTATTGTCGCGTCAAGGACTGCCCGCCGATTTCGCGCCGATCGCTGTTTTGCATGAAGGTCCGATCGGTTTGTTTGAAGACGGTCTTGAAGAAGTCACCTATAAAGATCTTGATAAAGAACCGCGTCATTCATTTTCAGCCGAACAAGGCTGGGCCGGTTTCACCGATAAATATTGGTTCTACGGCATTATTGCCGCGGATGAATCTGGTCCGGAAAATTATCGTTTCCTGCGATCCCAAAACGCGCAGGCAGAGCCGATTTATCAAGTCGATATGACGGGCGCACCCTTAACGATCGCACCAGGGGCTACGGCCACCAATGTGGTACGCAGCTTCCAAGGTCCCAAAAAACTGGGTCTACTGAACGATTACGCGAAGCAGGACAAAATCGATCGCTTCGATTTGGTGATCGATTTCGGCAAATTCTGGTTCCTGACCATTCCATTCTTCCACGCGCTCACCTGGATGGGTCATACGTTCGGATCATTTGCGATTGCGCTATTGGCGCTTACCTGTCTGTTGCGTTTGGCGGTGTTCCCGCTTGCCAACAAGTCGTATCGCAGCTTCGCACGTATGCGAAAAATTCAGCCGCAGATGGCCGAGATCCGCGAAAAATATGGCGACGATCGCGCCAAATTGCAGCAGGAGATTTTCAATCTCTATAAAAAAGAACAAGTGAATCCGATGGCGGGCTGTCTGCCTATTCTGATTCAGATCCCGATTTTCTTTTCACTGTATAAAGTTCTATACATCAGCATCGACATGCGCCATGCGCCGTTCTGGGGTTGGATCCAGGATATGTCGGCGCCCGACCCTACATCGGTGTTTAGCCTGTTTGGATTGATCCCGTTCGATCTGCCGCAATTCATCACCATCGGCATTTGGCCAATCATCATGGGCATCACAC
>DATCRN010000055.1:0-2050 GCA_036568945.1 Alphaproteobacteria bacterium
CAAAGGATCTGCCCAAAAATTGTCGCAAGAGCGTGCTTTGATGATCCGAAATTACCTGGTGAAGCAGAAAATCGACGCTGGTCGCATCCAGGTGACAGGAAAGGCGAATAACACTAAAATCGAGCCGCGTGATCGCGCCGATTTGTTCTTTAGCAGGTAAATATGAAGCGAAAGCTTGTCATTTCGAACGTAGTGAGAAATCTCCTTATCATAGGGGGATTCCTCGCTGCGCTCGGAATGACAATACCTGTCCAGGCGGCCGACCAAAAATATACGCCTGTGACGCTGCAAACCTTATCGGATGCGCTCTTTAAAATTGGTGTTTTGCGTTATTCGGACTCTTTGGCAGTCGATGAATATATTCGTATCCATCATTGCGGGTTGTACGAACAATATGGCGGCGATGATATTGCCTGGACCCGCCTTCGCGAAGCGCAAGCACGCGAACTCGAACTCATGACGCCGACATTCAACGACTATGTCGAAATTCAAGGCACGATTATGCTTGGTGCTTATGATTTCGCCTCCAGCCGTTTTGAAATTGATCCGGAAAGTGCGCTTAAGAATACCGGCATTATTGATGTCGTTGAATATGATGGTGGCAGTTACGAGCCATGCGTGGGTGATCAATACAAACTCTTCGTGCCGCGCGCACATCCGCTGCATTTAACGACGCGGATTTCCAACCCGTTGACGTTAACAAGCCTGCCGGTGAACCGCCAAGCGGGCGATCAAATGGTCAAAATCATCAATAGTCGTGTGCAAAATCGCGTAACGCGCTCCGCTTTGTTGGTAATGCGCGTGCATTTATTGGGTCCCGATCCATTATCCGGGTCGACGGAACCTTCAAGCCTGACAGTTACAGGCGATCTCGATGAAATTCTAGTTTATGACGGGCCGGAACGAAACGTACTGCTTTACACGGAAAAGTTTACAAAGCCGGAAGACAAGAAAAAGTCCGACCATTAATTCCAAGCACGCGAAACAGCGTGCCCATTTGATCCGAAGCGATTAATCGTTCAACGCCCGTGCGTAAATCCGCGTCGGGATTTTTTTGTTCGAGTTGCGTAAGACGTGTTTCAATTCCCATCATTTTTAAAAAATGGCCTTGTGTCATACTGCCGCCACCCATGCGACCAAAATCTACATGGCTGGTCAAATCTGCCTCACCAATATGACCCAGCACATCACACGGTGCATGCCTATAAACAGCTTGTAAAGTGTCGCCTTGTGGGTGTGTCGTGTCATGACCGTAATCAATAATCAGCATCATACCGTCTTGTGTATTTAATCGTCCCTTTAAGGTTGAAAACACATCGTCGCGTGCTGGCGAAAACTCTACAATAGTGCCCAATTCCGCAGGCCCACTGGGTGCCAGGGCAGGTGGCATGGCAGTTGTGCCGAATATTAATCGATTGTCGTTTAATCCAATCACGCGTTCTTGCCAACCTTGCGGCGTCATAACTGCTTGGCGGATCGGCAATGCGTCAAAAAATTCATTGGCGATAATTAATAAGGGTTGGTCATTCGGCAATGAGCTGACATCGTCATGCCAAACAATATTCGCATGAATATTTTTCTTTTGTTTGTCGCGCAAGGCAGGGCTGGTTTCGACCAGATGAATATTAATCGAGTGATGAAAACCCGGAACGTTTTTGGTTGCTCGTAATAAGTCCGCCATCAAGGTCCCGCGTCCGGGACCTAATTCCACCAATGTGCATTTAGGCGATCCCGAACGCATCCATGTATCGGCGATGCACAAACCGATCATTTCACCAAATAGCTGCGATATTTCAGGGGCCGTAGTGAAGTCGCCATCCATGCCAAGCGGGTCGCGCGTTGCGTAATAATGCGCATTTGCGGTTTGCATGAAGGTACCGATGTTTATCGGTCCCGATTGTTTGATTTGGCCTTTGATCAGGCTTTCGATGCGCGTTTCCATACCGCTAAAATCCCAAGGCCGGCCAAGAACATCGGCACGCACAGCAATTGCCCCATGGTGAAATAGCCCGCCAAATAGCCGATCTGAACATCCGGTTCTCGTGCAAAT
>DATCRN010000056.1:0-10129 GCA_036568945.1 Alphaproteobacteria bacterium
GGCCTTGATCTTGCTGCCCGAAATCGCGTTATCGAATGCATTCTTAGGTCGTTTCCGCGAACGGTTTGGGGTCGAGCCTGCTTTGTGGCATTCAGCATTGACCGAAGCGCAACGCAAAGCCACATGGAAAGCTGTAGCCCAGGGGCAAAGCCGTGTGGTGATTGGCGCGCGGTCGGCGCTGTTTTTGCCGTATGCCGATTTGGGCATCATCATCGTTGACGAAGAACATGACCAAGCCTTCAAGCAAGAAGATGGCGCGCGCTATAACGCGCGGGACATGGCTGTCTTGCGCGCGCATTTGGGCAACATGCCGATTGTGCTGGTATCGGCTACGCCATCGCTTGAAACGATGCTCAATGTGCGGACCAAACGATATGACGCGGTTCATTTGCCGGACCGTTTCGGAGGGGCGCGGCTGCCGGATGTCCATTTGATTAACTTAAAAGAAACGCCGCCCGAGCGTGGAAATTTTTTAGCGCCACCGCTCACAGCCGCCATTGCGCAAACTTTGGAGCAAGGCGAACAGGCATTATTGTTCTTAAATCGCCGCGGTTATGCGCCGCTGACTTTGTGTCGTGCGTGCGGGCACCGGATCGAATGTCCTAATTGTTCGGCGTGGCTCGTCGAACATAAGAAAATCAAAAAACTAATCTGTCATCATTGCGGGGTGACCACGCCTATTCCCATTTCTTGTCCGAAATGCGGAGCGAATGACTCGCTTGTGCCGATCGGCCCCGGTGTGGAACGCATTGCGGAAGAAGTCAAAGATATGTTCCCGCAAGCCCGTACGGTGGTGCTGGCGTCCGATACAACAGGTGATGATGGCGCGGCTTTGCATCAATCGCTTGAGGCTATTCGTAGCCATGCGGTGGATATCATTATCGGCACGCAAATCATTGCGAAGGGGCATCACTTCCCGAAACTGACTTTGGTCGGTGTCGTGGATGCGGATTTGGGATTAACGGGTGGTGACCTACGCGCATCGGAACGCACGTGGCAGTTGCTGCATCAAGTAGCAGGGCGAGCAGGGCGCGAGGCTGCGGCCGGTAAAGTCTACTTACAAACTTGGATGCCGGAAAGCCGCGTGATGCAATCGTTGGCGTCGCATGATCGTGATGCCTTCATTCACATCGAACTTGCAGAACGTGCGCAGGCACATATGCCGCCTTTCACGCGCCTTGCCGCGATTATTTTATCCGGCACCAATCCCGCCAAAGTTGAGGAGGTCGCGCGCACGCTTGCACGATCAGCACCGCGCGCAGATGGTTTATCCATTTTAGGTCCTGCGCAGGCAGCGATTTACAAATTGCGCAATCATTACCGCTGGCGGCTTCTTTTAGAAGCGGACAAATCGTTCCCGATGCAGGATTATATTCGTGATTGGCTGCAAAGCGCCAAAACGCCGTCCACTGTGCGTATAAGCGTCGATATTGACCCGTATTCTTTCCTGTAAAATTACTGACTTGCAGCCTTAACACTCAGAAGCGTAGGGATACGGCGATAGGTCTCACGCCAATTAGATGCGGATTGATAATAGGCAATCGCATCGTTTTCAGCTTTTTGATCTGGAGTCGGATCGACATCGCCTGTCGGCCAATTCAGCTGCTGGACGCCTTGCTTAGGGGACAAAATGGTAATGCCGCCTTCACGGATCAAAGCCACTTTCTGATAATTACTAATAAAGGCATGTGGAATTTCGTCTTCATCATGCAAAAGATCTTCACCATAAAACTTGCTGCGGTAATGGAAGTTCAGTTGGCCTAACAAAATAGGGCCTAGGTCGATCTGACTTGCAATGTGATCAAAGGTTCCGGGTTTGATAAAACCGGGCGCGTAAAAAATCATTGGAATGTGATATTTTTGCGCGGCTAGTTCCATACGTCCGCCTGCGCCATGCGTGTGATCCGCCACGAAGACGAATACCGTATCCTTAAACCAAGGTTTAGGAGCAGCCCATTCTACCAATTTACCGATGCTATAATCAGCATATTTGACACCTCCGGACCGTTTGGCAGTCTTCGATGGTAGATCGATGCGGCCATCGGGGTAGGTATAAGGGCGGTGGTTTGTCGTCGTCATAATGACATCCATAAACGGCTTTCCAGCGGCGTAGGATTTGTCAGCTTCTTTGATCGCCTTGGCAAATAAATCGTCATCAGCCACACCCCACACGTTGCTGAAATTCACTTCGTCATCCGCAAAATCATAACGATCTAAAATGTCGAAGCCGTTGCCGGCAAAGAAGGCGTTCATGTTGTCAAAATAACCGTGACCGCCGTAAATAAATTTTGTGTCATAGCCGCGATCGCGGAAGACAAAGCCAAGTGAAAATAAATTCGCATTATCTTTCCGGCGAACGATCGATTGTCCGGGTGTGGGAGGAATAGATAAGGCGACGGCTTCTAGTCCGCGGACTGTGCGGGTGCCGGTGGCATAGGCATGCGTAAAGGATAGTCCCTGGTTGGACAGGCGATCGAGATTAGGCGTTAGGTTTTCAGTATTGCCGAACGTCGCCATGAATTCCGCACTTAGCGATTCCATAACCACAATCATCACATTCTTGTGTCGTTCAGGACCTGCAGGCCGAATGATACGCACGAAACTATCGCCTATTTTTTCGAGTTCTTCGTTTTCCTCGCTAAACAGATTGGACGTGGCGGCCTGAACCTCGTGGTGCGGATTCATCGCATAGAATTGTTTGTAGCTGATCTCGTTATGGCCGAAGGCATAGAACAAATTGTAGATGCCGTTCCCAGCCAGTTCATTGGCTTGTGTGTTCGCGCTGAACTGGGATTGATCGGCATTGGCGGCCATATAGAAACCGCAGCTTAAAGTCACGCAGACAACAAAGCCCATCGTGCGTGCGCGCCATGTTGTGGCGGATTCAGGACTAACAACACGGTCCAGGACCCAGGTAATCAGGGCCGCGGTTAAGGCAATCGCGGTCAGCAAGGCGGGTAGAGGATAAGACTCCACAATATTGCCGATGACTTCGGTCGTATAGACAAGGTAATCGACGGCAATGAAATTGAAACGTGTGCTGAATTCCGTCCAAAAGAAATGCTCCGCGAGGCCGGTAAACAACAGCACATATAAAAAGATAAAACGCAGAGTGTTTTCTGCCTTATGCCCGCGCGGTATAAAAATACAGGCGAACGCGACCGGTAATAAAATAAAAGAAGCGACGACCGCATCGAACCAGAGACCACGCAATAAAATCTGTACGGCTTCCGAAGTAGACAGGCCAACTTCCCAGATGCTGCGGACCATCAAGGTCAGGCGCACAAAACTTTGCAGGGCCAAAAAGACATACAAATAGGGAAGAAGCGATTTGAGGTACGTTTTCATGGCGCAGACCCTAGCGCAGGGTTTTTATGGCGCATAGCTAAGTTTACTATCTGTTTTCAATTTTAGACATAATCTTTGTGTGTAACTTTATATTTTCTCGCATTTTACTTTATATTTTTCCCGTGCTACGACTCCTTTCAAGCCTGGGGTGACCTTTAAGGCCACTCCCCCAAGCGAAAAAAACTAGGGAGTACAAAATGAGTAACGAATTAAACGTCCATGACTATGTTGATCCTCGTTCTAGCCTCAACGTCCCTGAATGCATTTCCACCCTTAATCTTGAAGCGATTAAATACAAACTGATCAAAGAGCATGATTGGTCGCTTGAGAAAGCCGACTATGTGGAAATCCAATACAAGGCATTCTTGTCGATCATCAAAATTTTCCCGGAGGACATGTGCGTACCAACCGAAGACATTGATGAGATGTGGCACACGCATATTTTAGATACCCGCAAATATATGGCCGATTGTTTCAATGTGTTTGGTACATACCTGCATCACTTCCCGTATTTGGGCCTGCGCGGCGATCTTGATAAAAAAAATCTCGAACGTTTGTTTGACATGACCAAAACGCATTTTGCGCAGATGGGCATCGATATGACCAGCTTTGATGCGGAGGAGTGCGGTGGCGGTGGTTGTGGTGGCTGCGGGGGTGGCGGCGGCGGTGGAAGCGGCAGCTGTGCCGCATCGTGTAGCGGCGGCACGGGATCGGGCGATGCGCCTGCAACAGGTGGCGATACGCCAGCGCCATCACCATCTAAGGACTCGCCATCCACACCGCCAGCTTCATCCTGCGGCGGCACGACGGATACAGGTCGCAGAGAAGAAGAAAAACCTAATCGGTGGCCGACCTGGCTACCGCGCCTGCGTATGTGGCATGACTCTCTTAACCCACTTACGTTTGAGAATGCCGGGCGTCCGGATCGCGGCGCGGTCGAACGTCTATCCCGCCAAATGTCGGATGAACGCATTCTGAATTAAAGCATGGGTTAACTTAAGACGGGCGATGGCAGTCGCCCGTTTTTTTTGCCTCATTGACGCGCCTGATATTCAGGTTCAGCATTTGCTTATAAATGACGGATTTGTTCAAAAACATCGATTGGCGCAAACAGATTTTTCCAAGGCGGGAAAATCTGACGGATGATCTGACGACAATCGATTTTTTAAAAGCAGCCGCTCTTATATTAATGATCATCGACCATGTCGGTTGGCTTTTGCTTCCTGATTTTGAAATCTTGCGCACCTTCGGACGTCTGTCTGCACCATTATGGTTTTTCTTGATCGGTTATGCGCGTACGCGTGAGATTCCAATGCGCTGGTTTATCGCTGTCTTCATTTTGTTTTTATCAAGCGTGCTGGTGGGGCTGCAGCCTATACCGTTATCGATCCTGATGGTGATGGCCCTCACGCGCGTGATCATCGATCCATTCTGGCGCTGGGCCAAAAATTACCAGGTTTATTTCTGGTGGATGATTTTGCTGCTGATCTTCTTCGCGTATCCGACCGACATGTTCTTAGAATATGGGACGATGGGATTTTTGATTGCGCTGGCTGGATATGCCGTGCGTAATCGTGCAGACATCATTCAAGATTTCGGTAATCGTTTTCCAGAAATGCTGATGATCGTGGCTCTGGGGGCTTACGGCACATTGGAGGCGATGATTTTTGGAATGTCCGCCATCAACGTGATGATCTTGGCGGCGGGTTTGATCGGTACCTATTTCATTTTGATCGATTTCGAATCGAAAACCTTGCCCGGCACAGCAGGAGATGTCCAAGCGCCCTTGGTCCGATTTATGGGACGGTACACGCTTGAAATTTATGTGATCCATCTACTGATTCTAAAGGCAGTTTTCGGCCTGCAGATGATCGCCCGTTGGGTCCTCTAAAAAACTTCAAAAAACCTTAGAAATCGCCGCTTAATTGGTTGCTTGGGGCATACCGCTATGCTACATGGTTCGCGAATTCAACTTACCATGGGGTAACGGGTCCACGATGGGCGCAGATCAGGTTTCGAGACGTTATGCGGGTGCGTGGCTAGCCGCTGCCAAAGACAAAGGCGGTTTGAAGGCCGCCGCAGGTGACGCCGATTCTCTGCAATCTATGCTGACGAGCAGTGCCGATTTCCGCGCTTTTATCGCATCCCCGCTTGTTTCCCAAACCGATCAGGACAAAGCCCTGGCTGAGATCGCCAAAAAAGCGAATTTCAATGCCTCGACCGTATCGTTTCTGTCTACGCTGGTTGATAATCGCCGCTTAAACGCGCTGCCGGGAATTTTGGAAGCTTTCCGCGAACTTCTGTCGGCTGAAGCCGGTGA
The DNA here is from genome assembly GCA_036568945.1 of Alphaproteobacteria bacterium. Lineage (GTDB taxonomy): Bacteria > Pseudomonadota > Alphaproteobacteria > Micavibrionales > UBA1664 > UBA6145. The sequence goes on from DATCRN010000056.1 coordinate 5,669, forward strand.
AGTCCAAGCGACGGTCACGTCCGCCACCAAGTTGGACGACAAAAAAGTCGTCGATATTTCTGCCCAGATTTCCAAGAAGTTAGGCAAGAATGTTCAAGTACAAACGAATGTGGATCCGTCGCTAATCGGTGGTCTGGTCATTCGCGTCGGATCTACCATGATCGACGATTCCATTAAAACCAAGCTGGATCGCCTGCAACGTCGTTTGCAAGCAGGATCAGCAGCTTAATAGAAATTCTTAAACCGGAGAGTAGTAAAGAAAATGGAACTTAAAGCCTCGGAAATCTCGACGATCCTCAAAGATCAGATCGCCAATTTCAACTCAATGGCAGACGTCGCCGAAGTCGGCACCGTGCTCTCCGTTGGTGACGGCGTTGCCCGCGTCTACGGCCTGGACGGTGTCCGCGCCGGTGAAATGGTGGAATTCCCCGGCGGTATTAAAGGGATGGCCCTGAACCTCGAGATCGACAATGTCGGTATCGTTATTTTCGGGTCCGACCGTAACGTGAAAGAGGGCGACATCGTCCGTCGTACCGGTGAAATCGTGTCCGTGCCGGTTGGCAAGGAATTGCTGGGTCGCGTTGTGGACGGTCTGGGTAATCCGATCGACGGCAAAGGCCCCTTAAAAAATAAAGAAACCCGCCGCGTTGAAATGAAGGCGCCTGGCATTATCCCACGCCAATCCGTGTCGGAGCCGATGCAAACGGGTCTGAAAGCCCTCGACGCTCTGGTCCCGGTCGGCCGCGGTCAGCGCGAACTGATCATCGGGGACCGTCAGACCGGTAAATCGGCAGTCGCGATTGATGCGATCCTCAACCAAAAAACCGTCAACGCATCGGGCGATGAAAAACAAAAGATGTACTGCATCTATGTTGCCATCGGCCAAAAGCGCTCCACGGTCGCTCAACTTGTTCGCTCCCTCGAAGAACGCGGCGCAATGGAATATTCCATCGTGGTCGCAGCAACGGCGTCCGATCCGGCTCCGATGCAATATCTGGCGCCTTATACAGGCGCTGCGATGGGTGAGTATTTCCGCGACAACGGCATGCACGCACTGATCATCTATGATGATTTGTCGAAGCAAGCTGTGGCGTATCGTCAAATGTCCTTGCTGCTGCGTCGTCCGCCAGGACGCGAAGCTTATCCGGGCGACGTGTTCTATATTCACTCCCGTTTGCTGGAGCGCGCGGCGAAAATGTCCGACGAAAATGGCGGTGGCTCGCTGACGGCTCTGCCGATCATCGAAACGCAAGCAGGGGACGTGTCCGCGTATATTCCGACCAACGTGATTTCGATCACCGACGGTCAGATCTTCTTGGAAACCGGTTTGTTCTTCAAAGGTATCCGCCCGGCCATTAACGTCGGTCTGTCGGTGTCCCGCGTTGGTTCTGCCGCGCAAATTAAGGCGATGAAGCAGGTCGCAGGGACCATTAAACTCGACCTTGCACAATACCGCGAGATGGAAGCGTTCTCGCAGTTCGCATCCGACCTCGATGCCTCCACGCAGAAATTGCTGGCACGTGGCGCGCGACTGACGGAACTGCTGAAACAACCGCAATACTCGCCGCTCGCTGTTGAAGAACAAGTGTTGGTGATTTTCGCCGGTGTTAAAGGCTTCCTCGACAACATCGCTGTCAATAAAGTCGGCGCATTCGAAGCGCAGGTGGTGCGTGATGCACGCTCTGGCGGCGAAGGCAAAAAGATTTTGGACAGCATCCGCGCCGAGAAAAAACTCACGCCTGAAACGGAAGAACAGATGAGGGCATATCTTGCCAACATCGCAAAATCTTTCGGCGGCGAAGCCAAGGCTGCTTAAGGAACCTGATCGATGCCGAGTTTAAAGGACTACCGCAACCGCATCGCATCCGTGAAATCGACACGGAAGATTACGTCTGCCATGAAAATGGTGGCGGCTTCCAAGCTGAAAAAAGCACAAGGCGCGGCGGAAGAGGCACAACCATATGCAACGGCGATGTCGAAAATGCTGTCCCGTGTTGCAGCCGGCATTGTTGTCACGCCTAGCTTGCCTAAGCTCCTTATCGGCACTGGATCCGAACAAACGCATCTGTTGATCGTGATGACGGCAGATAAAGGTTTGGCGGGTGGCTTTAACGGCAACTTGGTGCGTTTTGCACGTAACCAAATCCGCGATCTGACGGCACAAGGTAAAACCGTGAAAATTTTGACCGTTGGTCGCAAGGCGCGCGATATGCTTCGCCGTGATCAGAAAGATAAAATTGTTCATTCCATCACCGGTGTCGGCACTGCGCAAAAAGGCAAAATTTCCTTTACCGAGGCTGACGAAGTATCCGCCTGGCTTCAGGAAGCGTTTGCGAACGGCGAATTCGATGTTGCGACCTTGATCTACAATGAATTCAAAAACGTTCTGGTGCAAAAACCGACGGCACAGCAGCTCGTGCCGTTCCGTCTGCCGGAAGGCGACAGCAACGATAATGCAGGCCCGATGGTGCCGTATGAGTTTGAACCGGAAGAATCGGAATTGTTGGCGCGCCTGTTGCCGAAAAACCTGTCGATCCAACTGTATCGCGCGATGCTCGATTCAGCCGCAGGTTTCTATGCCGCGCAGATGACCGCCATGGATAACGCTACGCGAAATGCGGGCGATATGATTAAAGGATTGTCCCTCAAATATAACCGCGCACGTCAGGCCTTTATTACGAAGGAACTGATTGAAATTATTTCGGGCGCAGAAGCAGTTTAATAAGGAAGAAAAGAAGATGGCTAAGACAAACGGAAAAATTACGCAGGTGTTGGGCGCCGTCGTTGACGTGCAGTTCGCTGACGGCAACGTGCCGCAGATTTTGAACGCGCTGAAAACGATCAACGCAGGCAACGACAACAACGAACTAGTGCTGGAAGTAGCACAGCACTTGGGCGAAAACACCGTGCGCTGCATCGCCATGGACTCGACTGACGGTCTAGTTCGCGGTCAGGATGTATCCGACACGGGCAACGCCATTGCAGTTCCGGTCGGTCCTGAGACGTTGGGCCGTATCATGGACGTGATCGGTCAGCCGATTGATGAACGTGGGCCCATTGCCGCCAAAGAATTTTACCCGATCCACCGCCCCGCGCCGGAATTTGTCGACCAGGCGGCTACGGTCGAACAGCTTGTGACCGGTATTAAGGTCATCGACCTTATCTGCCCTTACGCAAAAGGCGGTAAGATCGGTCTCTTCGGTGGTGCAGGCGTCGGTAAGACGGTTACCATTCAGGAACTGATCAACAACATCGCCAAAGCGCATGGCGGTGTGTCGGTGTTCGCAGGTGTGGGTGAACGTACCCGCGAAGGCAACGACCTTTACCACGAGATGATTGATGCCGGCGTTATCAAGATTGATGGTCCGGGATCCAAAGTGGGTCTAGTCTATGGCCAGATGAACGAACCTCCGGGAGCGCGTGCGCGTGTGGCTTTGTCCGGTCTCACACAGGCTGAATATTTCCGCGATGTCGAAGGCCAGGACGTTCTGTTCTTCATGGACAACGTGTTCCGTTTCACGCAGGCAGGCGCCGAAGTGTCCGCACTTCTCGGCCGTATTCCATCCGCTGTGGGTTACCAGCCGACGCTGGCGACCGACATGGGCGCGCTGCAAGAACGTATTACGTCGACCAACAAAGGCTCGATCACATCCGTTCAGGCCGTTTACGTGCCTGCCGACGATTTGACCGACCCGGCACCTGCCACGACCTTCGCGCACTTGGACGCGACAACCGTTCTTAGCCGTCAGATTGCCGAGCTTGGTATTTATCCGGCTGTGGATCCGCTGGATTCCACGTCGCGTATTTTGGATGCGGCGATTGTCGGTGACGATCACTACCGTGTGGCATCGGCTGTTCAGCGTACGCTGCAACAGTATAAGGCATTGCAAGATATCATCGCGATCTTGGGTATGGATGAACTTTCGGAAGATGACAAATTGGTCGTGGCGCGCGCGCGCAAAATTCAGCGCTTCCTGTCGCAACCGTTCCACGTCGCCGAAGTGTTCACTGGTTCGCCTGGCGTGTTCGTCGAGAAAGCCGACACTGTCAAAGGTTTCGACATGATCGTCAAAGGCGAATGCGACCACTTGCCGGAAGCTGCCTTCTACATGGTCGGCACGATCGAGCAAGCATTTGCGAAAGCCGAAAAAATGGCGAAGGAAGCGGCATAGGAATGAAGGTCAGCAGAAGGCACGTTATATTTGCTCTGCTGATCTTTTTATTTTTAGTAATTGTGGCTTTTGATATGCGAAAAGGCCCGGTTTTTTCAAAAGATACAGTACCTATCTTTACCGCGTGTAAAGTTAAAAAAAGTTGCGGCGATTTAGATTTTATTGATTGTATCAGTGCTTTTGATGGACCTGCGTATTATGTAGACAGGGATTCACAACGTATCGTAATGACTTGTGGTGGATCTTGTTGGCGAAAAGAAGGTAATATTTTTAATAGGCTCTTCGGGAA
>DATCRN010000057.1:0-15964 GCA_036568945.1 Alphaproteobacteria bacterium
GTTGCGACCGACTTCCGGTGTACCGATGACCCAGAAATCATTGCCTTCACGTACGATATCCTGGTTCGATAAAGGTTTGCGCAAAACCAAACCTGGGATGGCGCTATGTTTCACCGGCTGATCAAGAAAGACTTTTTCAGCATAAATTTTAGATAGTCGTTCTTTGCGCGCTTTGATCTTTTGCGGGTGGCTGACGCGGAACAGGAATAAACGCGGCGTATCCGTCACACGCGCATCTTCATTACGTTTCAAGCGGTCGCGTTTTTTGGCGGCGCGCTCGACGAGCTCTGTCACCAATGTTTGAACTTTTTTCGCATCATTCTTGACCACAAAACGATTATAAGACTGAACTGCACCATTATTCCCGAACCACAGCAGGTCAAGACCCGCATCACCCGCTAATTCTTTTGCCGTACGCAGGTAATAAAGAATTTCCGTCATGTCCCGCGCACGAACCGGTTGGTGGTATTTATATTCGGGCTCAAAAGACCAAAGTTGTTTATCCCATAAGCCGTTTGCTGTTTCGCCCTTTACAACGGTTTCAAAGAGCTTGCTTAAACCCGCAAAACCGACGTCGAATCCAATATGAATCAGCACCGGGCGGCGCTCGTTGATCGCCTTTCTAAATTCACGGTGATCTTCAGCACCATGCGCGTCTTCATGCACATGACACCCAACATTATGTTGGCCCAAGGAGCGAAAATGATTTGGAATTTTTACATGTGTGCCATTTTCACGTGTGTAATCGGAGCCAGGAATAAACTGAACTGGGGCATAGCAATCCGTGCAATGGAGCATGCCCTGTTTGGTATATTCATCAAAAGCGGCCAAAGAAAATCCAGGCGCATCGGCCTCGACAATTTTTTGAATGGTCGAATGCCCCATGGGCGATGTGATACGGGCTTGTTTCATGAGTTTCTATATAGAACTGCCCGCCGAAATAGGCGAGTCTTTTAGAAGCCCGTTAAAGAATCCACGACCGTTAAATCTTCTACGATCGGATCGCGGCTTGTTACCGTGATTTTGCCGTCATAGGTCACATCCAACGTACAATCAAACAGAGCATCGCGGAAAAGCAGGCAAGCGTGGAATTTATAAAGAGCCGGCGTCGCATCTGTCAGCGTAAGGGGCGTGACAGCCTTAGCCAGACTTTTCCGTGCTTGCGGTGTGGGCTCTTCACGCCACGGTAGGTCATCGACATTTTCAATCAGCATGAATTTTTCGGTCCCGGACCTAACATATTCCAGCCAAAAACGCACATAATCGGCTGCCGTATTGCGATCGAGACGAAGTTCACGCGCCCGACAAAAATCTTGAATGAAAGCCGCATCATATTGGAGGGCCACCGATTCATCGCCGTTATCCAAAATCACGCAGCGTTTTTCCGGCAGCGCCGTCGCATCCGAGGCCTCTACCAGCTGCCAACCATGCAAGAAAGGCATAGAACGCGCATACAAAGCGGTTTTATCTGCTTCGAATTTGCTGCCAGGCCACGCCATATTTAAACGGTCGACCATTTTTTTGGCTTTGGGGCCCTCGAGCTTTTGGAAGCCCCCTGCGTTAGACGATAAATTGGTCGCGGTCATCGATTCGCTTTCTTTTACCTACTTATGACAGTTAAGCCTGTTGATGAAATTGGTGACAGATGGGTATACAAACCATCTGATCAAATTGTGGGTCATATTACCCCCAATGCGTCCTTATCGCCAAGAACAGTGTTCCTAAGTCCAGAACATTCATCGGACTCTGTTGTGAAGGAATCAGAATCTAAATCGGTGCGACTCGGCACAGAAACCTTAGCGACTCCGAGTCTTCAAGGCTTGAGGGCGAATCTGGGGATTGAATCTTATCCCCGGGACTCACAGGGTATAACTACAACCACTAAAGGATTCTTTTAAAAAGATTCTTTATTGATTGGTTGTCTGGTTTGGGTAGTGTTCGGTCCCATGAACACGCCGATTATCATCGATGCCTGGAAAGGTAAAAAAACTGACAAGACGCCCATCTGGCTGATGCGTCAAGCCGGGCGATATCTGCCGGAATATCGCGAAATCCGCGCCAAAGCTGGATCGTTCTTGGATTTGTGTTTCAACCCTGCACTTGCGGCGGAAGTGACCATGCAGCCAGTGCACCGTTTCGATGTCGATGCCGCGATTTTATTTTCGGATATTTTGGTAATTCCCTTCGCGTTAGACCAAAAACTTACCTTCGTTGAAAATGAAGGTCCCAAATTACAACCGATTTCCGATGCACAATCGCTGGTGTTTAACGATTTTGAGAGCTGCCTTGCGCCCATCTTGGAAACAGTTGCAAATGTTCGCGCGGCCTTACCTAAAGATAAAGCATTGCTTGGCTTTGCGGGCAGTCCTTGGACGGTTGCAAGCTACATGATCGAGGGTGGTGGCGGTCATGATTTTTCGAAAATCAAAGCCATGGCTCATGTTGATTTGCAGCATATTCTCGATGTGGTGGTTGATGCTACCATCCGCTACACCGTCGCACAAATTGAAGCAGGCGCGGATGCTATTCAGCTTTTTGAGAGTTGGGCTGGTGTTTTAAGCGATGATGATTTTGATGATCTGGTGATCAAACCAAATCAGACCATCGTAGCGGCCTTGAAAAAACAATATCCGGATGTTCCGGTCATCGGATTTCCACGTACCGACAAGGTGGAAGATGTGCGTCGTTTTTCATCCCAAACGGGCGTGGATGCAGTCGGCTTATCACAGGATATCCCGTTCAAACTGGGACAGGATTTGCAAAGACTGGTGTGCGTGCAAGGTAATTTGGCCCCTGAATTGCTGTTGCAAGGGGGAGACGCCATGGTCCGCAAATCCCAGGAAATATGCGACGCTTGGGGCGATGGCCCCTTCGTGTTCAACCTGGGCCACGGTGTGATTAAGGAGACCAATCCTGACTATGTTGCGCAGCTGGTAGAAACCGTGCATGGATCTAAGCCATGACACTTAACGCGTCTGCCGCACCCAAGGAAATCGCCGTCGTCCTGTTCAATCTGGGCGGACCGGATAAACAGGAATCGATCAAACCGTTTTTATTCAATTTCTTCATGGATAAAAATATCATTCCGCTTCCCACACCACTTCGCTGGATGATTGCGAAATATATTTCGGTTTCCAGATCTAAGCGCGAGGCAGGCGTGTCCTATGGCGTTTTGGGCAATAAATCACCGCTCTTGGAAAATACAGAGGCGCAAGCGCAAGCGCTGGAAGCCTTTTTAAACCGCGATCCGAAATTGAAATTCAAAGTCTATGTCTGCATGCGGTATTGGCATCCGATGGCACAAGATGTGGTCGAGCGTGTGCATCGCGATAATCCGGACCAAATTATTCTGCTGCCGCTTTACCCGCAATTTTCAACGACAACATCCTGGTCGTCTTTTGAAGTATGGCGCGAGGCTGTCGCAAAAACGCCGATGGATACGAAAACATCGTTTATTTGCTGCTATCCCTTATTGCCGCAATTTGTCAGCGCCTCTGCAAGTCTGATCCGTCAGCACTATGATGCTATGGGCAATAACCCACGTGTTTTATTTTCTGCGCATGGATTGCCGGAGGATATCATTCATAAGGGCGATCCTTATCAATGGCAGTGCGAAAAATCGGCCGCCGCGATTGCAGCAGCCACCGGCATAGAGAGTTTGGATTGGCAGATATGTTATCAATCGCGCGTCGGGCCCAAGGCATGGCTTAGACCGTCAACGGAGGAAGCCATTCGCCGCGCGGCGCAAGATGATGTGCCGGTGTTGATTTACCCGCATGCCTTTGTCTCTGAACATGTGGAGACATTGGTGGAGCTGGACGCCGAATATCGCCATTTGGCACATGAAGTGGGTGTCCCAGGGTTTGGCCGTGTACCCACGGTCAGTGTAAGCGATGCCTTTATCGAAGGTTTGGCAGCTATGGTCATGTCGCGTTTAGACGTGCCAGGGATCGCACCGAATGCTGGCGGGCGGATTTGCCCGTCGGGCTTTACCAAATGCTGTATGGGGCAGGATATTGCCCTGGAAGGGGCACGCCCTTGTGCCATCCTATCGCCCCAGGTTACGGTGGGGGTCTGATGCAGGAATTTCTATACGAGTATTATCGTTGGATTTTAGCAGGCCATGTTATTTCTATGGTGGCCTGGATGGCGGGTATGCTCTATTTACCGCGCCTGTTCGTGTATCATGCGGATGCCGTGATAGGGTCGGATAAGTCCGAGACCTTTAAGGTCATGGAGTACAAACTTCTGAAATTCATCATTAATCCGGCCATGGGATCGACCTGGATTTTGGGCCTTACTATGCTTTATGCGAACCCGGAATTGCTGTCTCAGGGCTGGTTACACGTTAAATTGACCTGTGTTTTGATCTTATCTGCCCTTCATGGGTTATTTTCTAGGCATAGAAAGGCATTTTTGGCCGATAAAAACGTCCATTCAGCCAAATATTATCGAATTTTGAATGAAATCCCGACATTTTTGCTCATGATCATCATCGTTATGGTCATTGTCCGGCCGTTTTAGGCTTAAAAAACTCTAACCATTCCTGAAAATTCTTGATTGACAAGACCTTAGGGGTGGCGTATAGGGGAACTGTCTTACAGTTTTTTCACGAAATTACGGGGAATTTTGTTTTTCGTGGACGCGACTAACGCCAGCGTTATCAGGCGTCTTTCATAACCTTCGAATGATGAGTTTCTTCTCTTAAAGCGGCCTTCTTCCCCAGGCGCATTGATTTCCAAACCACATTCCATCTCCGGACTTCTCTTTTGATCAACACCCTAACCGAACTACACACCACATGGATCTGCAGGAATTAAAAACCCGCTCGCCGGCCGAGCTGCTCGCCTTCGCCGAAGAACTCGATATTGAAAACTGCGCTTCGATGCGTAAGCAAGACATGATGTTCGCGATCTTGAAACAGCTCGCCGAACAAGGCGTGCCGATTGCCGGCGCCGGTGTCTTGGAAGTTTTGCAGGACGGATTTGGTTTCCTGCGTTCCCCTGAAGAAAACTATCTACCCGGTCCGGATGATATTTACATCAGCCCAAGCCAGGTCAAACGCTTTGGCCTGCGCACCGGTGATACGATTGAAGGCGAGATCCGCGCACCTAAAGATAACGAACGTTATTTCGCTCTGGTCAAAGTCAATGCCATCAACCATGAGAGCCCGGACAAACTCCGCCACCGCATCAACTTCGATAACTTAACGCCGCTCTATCCGGAACGTAAAATCAAACTGGAACTCCCGGATCCAACCAAAAAGAATTATACCCAGCGCATTATTGAACTTGTCTCGCCCCTTGGTTTCGGCCAGCGTGCGCTCATCGTGGCCCCGCCGCGGACCGGTAAAACCGTTATGCTGCAAAACATTGCGCATTCAGTCGCTGAAAATCATCCGGAATGTTATCTCATTGTGCTGCTGATTGATGAACGTCCTGAGGAAGTGACCGATATGGCGCGTTCCGTGAAGGGCGAAGTTGTATCTTCCACCTTCGATGAACCGGCATCGCGTCACGTACAAGTGGCCGAGATGGTCATGGAAAAGGCCAAGCGTTTGGTCGAACACAAACGCGACGTGGTCATTCTGCTCGATTCCATCACGCGTCTTGCGCGTGCTTACAACACTGTCGTGCCAAGCTCCGGTAAAGTTTTGACCGGTGGTGTGGATGCAAACGCCCTCCAGCGCCCGAAACGTTTCTTTGGCGCGGCGCGTAACATTGAACAAGGTGGTAGCCTCACGATTATCGCGACGGCTTTGATCGAAACCGGGTCCCGTATGGACGAGGTTATTTTCGAAGAATTCAAAGGCACCGGTAACGCCGAGATTGTTCTTGAGCGTAAAATTGCCGATAAACGTGTCTTCCCGGCGATCGATATTCAAAAATCCGGTACGCGTAAGGAAGAACTCTTGGTTCCGAAGGATCAGCTGCAGAAAATGTGGATCTTGCGTCGTATCCTCAACCCGATGGGTACCATCGATGCGGTCGAATTCTTGATCGACAAGCTCAAAGATACCAAAACCAACGACGATTTCTTCCAAGCCATGAACGGTTAAGACATCGAAAGTTTAAAGAAGGGCCGGGTAACCGGCCTTTTTTATTGCGCAAATGCATTTTGCGCATGGCGTGAACACGCACGAAAATTGACAGCATTCAAAAGCATATGCGTTCCTGAAATCATAAAAAGATTGTCAGGGAGTTTAGGAATTGAAGAATGCATTTGACGGCGCATTGCGCCGAACCCCGGCGGCTGCGCAGCTGAAAGCCTTGTATGAGCAAGCCTTCGCCCCTAGAGCATCCGTCACGCTTAAAGATGAATATTTTGCACTGGTGGATCGCTTGGTTCAGACCGACCCGCTGGTCGTACTGCATAGTTTGGATACACAAAGAGAAGAGCAGGAATTAAATAATGCAGCCGCGCGCGCGAGTTTGCTCGACACCAAATTGATAGCCTGTTTGGAATATTTAAAAGACACCCAGCAAATGGATTTATTGCTCGATTACGGCGCGCAAGCGCGTAATTGGAGCATTATCGTTCGTTTTTCCCGCTGGGCCTTGCCTTACGCCGAGCAGCTTGTTGAAACGGGCGATTATATCCGTGCATTAAAAGTTCTGGATCAATCTGATTCTGCCGCTAATGCACAAGATGGCGGACGTGGCGGAGATATGTATTCGCTACGCGCAGCGGATGAAGTGCGTAAGAAAATGGCTGCTAAACTGCCACTGGCCGGATATGTGTATGATGCGAATAATGCCCGCCTTGTTTTTGATGAAAGCCGGCTTGATGCTTTGATCGCATTCATCCCGGGCCTTATCGCGCGCGACCTGACAGAAGGACTGAAGGTGGCGACGGCTCTTCGCCGCGATTACCGCGTAAAGGACAAAAGCGCTGATGTTCTAGATCGATTGTTGATTGATACGCTTGAAAAAATAAAATCGCCGTTTGACCCTTATGTTTTACGCACCATTCAAATTTTTGAACGCGATCCTGAAAAAATAAACCCTACTCTTGCGCGTCGTGTTCTAAATCTCGCTCTCAAAGCCTATCGTTCCAAGAATAAGGATATGTATCAACGCAGTGATTTCTTAAATATTGCGATACATACGGCGCAAATCATCGGCGTTGGGTCTTTACCTGATGATGTGTGCGATGAGTTAGCGGCGGAAATTTTGAATATTAAAGAGCCACCGGCGTATCGCTACGGATCCTTGCTCCATTTTCTTCAGATCAAACAATTGGTGGATGTCGACCCGCAATTTCCTGCACGCCTTGCGCACCAAGCGGACACGCTTGGCTGGCCTATGGCCCCATCTGTTTTGAATGAAATGATCAGTGAAGTGCCTTTTGATCGCGTCACGCAAGAAAAGCTTTTGGCTCATTTATCAGGACTGGAGTCTCGTTATGCAGGCACAGCTATTGTAGGATTAACCGCATTAACAGGCGTAAAGCCGATCCCGGAGCGTATTCGCCTCAACGCGGGAAGGGCAGCAAGGAAAGTGGCGCAAAGATCCCCTTTTCGCACGTATAAGGCCCTTAAGAAAATAGCCCGAGGGTTATCGGCCATCGTCGCAAGCGATCTCGATGCCGGTTTAAAATTAGACAAATTATTCAAGACCAATCCCAGACGTGCAACGGACATCACACTTGAGCTTTTGGAGCGGCCACTCCTTTATTTATCATACAAGATCCCTCGCATTTTGCATGATAATGTCGATACCGTTATTAAAATAGAACCCAAACGCCTGTTCGATACTTTAAGATTAGCTGAACATCATCCGAAGGAAGTCGGTCACGATATCGGACATTATGCGTGGCGCATTTATCAAACGCATGGCGCGGTTTTTGCAGCAACGGCGCCAGATACTTTTTTGGAGCGTATGTGTCACGCGATATTTTGGGATAAGAACGATCCGTATAAGGAAACCGCGCTTGAATTGCTGGAGCAGCATTGGCGCATCATTCTTGAAAAGGACCCTGCGCTTTTATTTGGCGCGATTGGCCAATATTTTGGCAACAGAAATGAAAAATTTCCGGCGAAATCACCGCAGACAAAATTATTGCGTGAGATTGCAATAGCGGCCGCAGATGCGTTTTTAGCAAACGACCCAGAAAAAACCGGCCCACGCTATGGTCGGGGTTCATTTAAAAATGATCCAAAATTGGAAAAAATCATCGCCAAAAAATTCTACGCCGCCCAATCTGCTTTAAATGCGATTAATCCTATTCTGGGGAAGACAGCGTTGTGGAATTTTAGCGAGGGAATTTTGGGGCCTGATATTGTCACCGGTCATGCTGTCTGGAATTTTGAGCAGAGCCGAAAATTTGAGGAATCGATGAAGGTCAAAGTGGCTGGTTCCCAAGCCTCCATACCAGTTCCCATACCAATCATCCCCTAAAATTTGCATAAGGATTTGGACCCGGCCTATAAAGACCGGGTTCTTTTTATTTTGAGGGGTTTTTCCATGAATAAGCTTACAGATGCATTCAATCTAAAATCTGGTCTATATGGCGCAATGATGGTGGGTGCAGCGTTATCTGCTGCCGTTAGCATTCTCTCGGGTACATCGCCGTTAGAGTCTGGTGTTAGCTTGGTCACCATGGCACTGACATCAACAGCCGTTTATGCTGCGAGCCGAGTTATATCTGCACCGCGCAGTGTCCCACTTCTTGTGGGAACGGGCATCATGTCCTTTTCGTGGGTCGCAGCCAGCATACTTGCGGCAAGCGAAGTCAAAGATGTTAATACGGTGATGCAGACCCTTATTTTCGCCTCAGGCGCTGCCGGTATTTATTTCGGCCATCGTGACACGAAAGCCGCCAAAACCGCGTATCAGACCATAGAGCAGACATCGTTTATACCGTAATTAATGTTTTAATTCAATATCTTAGGGCCGGCTTACCCCGGCCTTTTTGTTTAAACCCATTATTTACCATATTTCATTTAATATGACGGCATGGAAAAAGAATTTGCCTACGACTTTAGTAAAGAGACCTCGACGAATGCGCCCCTGTTGCAAGACGGATCAACTTTATTGCATGTGCGTACTAAAGCGCCGTGGGGTGTTGCAACGATTATTGGTGACGAAGGGTACAGCCTACGCATTTTTGATTATGATGCGGTGAATGCCAAAGGCGTGGATATGAGTAAGCCTGCCTTGTTGGATGAGATTAGTCACAATCACCATACTTTAAAGCTGCCGCAAAATTTAGACGCAGATGATTTGGCCATTAACATGTTGCAGCGTCTTTATACGCATGGTGCGCGCACAAGTGCGCACATTAATAGACACGCAACGCTGATGATGTTGGATCTTTACGGCGTCCCGATGAGTACTGCGATCGAAATTTCACACCGTAAGGATTACGTGGCTGATGTTCTTCCGATGCTCGAGAAAGCTTTCCCGGATGAAGATCCTGCAGCCTTTGCGAAGAAAAAGCCGTCGATGCAGGAACTTGTCTTAGGCAATCTTGTGCGCGATCTTGGTAGTATGGATACAATTACAGTGCGTGAACCCGACGAGCCTCAAGCCACGTCTTCCGGCAGAGGCCCTTTCGTTAACGCCACGGTCAGCCATTTAAGAACTTAAAATTTCAGCAAACCGCCGACAAAGACAAAGGTCGCTGTCATAGCGACAAGGCCGATCCATAGCCATAGTCCCGGCACACCGGGTTTTGGCAGTGGCAAATTCCCACCTGAGACAACGCCTAAACCTTCGAGCACACCGCGCATGGCTTTGCGTGCGGTGGCACGAATGGCAAATGTGCCTGCCATACCGAGGGCTGCCATCAACAGCAAATCAACGACGAAGACAACGAGCGTGGGCAACGTATCCATGCTTTGCGCGACCAGTGTGCGGCCGTCATAGAAGAAGTAGCTGCCCAAAATCACGAACGCGACGGCAAGCGATGCGCCCATCGCCATCATCCGCGGCCACAGTGATAGGCGCGAAAGCGCCGTGTTCGCATCGCGCAAGATTTGTGCTGCCATGCCTTGCGAAAGGCCAAGCGGATAATTGTCCGATAAAAACTTAGCCATTTTGCGCGGTCCGGAACGGACAAGCCCACGCAACACATCACCGAGCGCACGATAGCGTGCGGCAGATAAAATAAGCTGTGCCGCCCCTGCTCCGCCGCGTGCGGCATCATGCAAAAGATCGGTGCCGCTTTTTAAAAGCGCATCCATAAAATCAGGGACGTCAATCAAGCGTGCTTTATACCCTGCAAGTTTTGGCTTTAAGACGGCTTTGCCAAATCCGATTTCAAGTTCGGCAAACGGAATTTGCGCGCGGTAGAGGAACCACAAATTCGAGCCGCCTTCGATATCGGCAAAACACACCAGATGCTCGGCATCGCGACCGGTGAGGAGTTGCACATGCGCGTGACCATCAGCGGCCAAGCGCGATCCACCGACGCGGTCTATTAAGCTGACCAGAGCCGCTGGCAGTCCTGTTTTGCGCAAATGAAAGACGGTTTGTGCGGTCAAACCTACGGTCCAATATTGCGTGGTCCAGCCTTGGCCTTGGCAGGATTCGCAAATCTTGCGGCCTTGGCCTTGGCATTCCGGACACATGATCATGCGGCCACCTTGGCACACAGGGCATTGCGATAGGCCACGGCCCTGACAGACGTGACACATTTGCGGGCCTTGCGGCGTTAAGATTTGGCCTCGGCCCGAGCACGTCAAACATGGAATACCGCCCTGCCCATGGCAACGGTAACATTGAATGCGCATTTGCCCGTGGCAATTGTGACATGGTTTGCCGCCGGCACCGCGACAGGTGGGGCACGCATCATGCGCCAAGAAAGTGCGCGTTACTTGTGGCAGGTTGATGGTTTGACCTTGCAAGCCGAAACCTTGATCCTCGCGTGTTGACAATGTTTCATAGACGAGGCCTAAAACACCGCGATCGCCTGCAACACGATCAACGAAGTTTTGAATCGCGTCATCAATTTGTGCGGCTTGGATGATATCGCCATCGGCATGACGTCCAGCGCGGCGGCCTTCCGTCACCGAAGGGGTCAGCTTCACGGATGTTGTGCCGTAAAAATCGTAAATTTGACCATTAATACCCGTAAGGTTCACGGCAGCGGGCTTAAGGCCGTTGCCTTGCACTTGTTTTCGGATACGCGCGATCGCTACATCGGCCAGGCTAGGGTCGATGGGCATAGGAGGCTGAGGCGCATCCTCCATTTCATCTTCTGGATCGTACGGGTTGTTCAACGCCCTACCCTTTTAAAACGTTTGCGAAAAACGCATCGGTGCGTTGATTGGCAAGGGTGGCGGCGGCTTCGTCATAATGTTCGCCGTTCAAACGCGCGAAGGCATGATCGACGCCCGGATAGACGTAAGCTGTGATGTTGGAAAAATTCTCAAAATGCGCGAGCACTTTTTTGCGGGCATCTTCGGGGAAGAATTTATCAAGTTCCGCCATGTGCAACATCAGCGGGTTTTTAATGCCGGATGCTTCGTTCATGAATGTATCAAGTTGAATGCCGTAGTAACCCACTGCGCAATCCACAGTGCTGCGCGCGGCAAACAGATAAGCAAGTTTACCGCCCAGGCAGTAACCAACCGTACCGACTTTACCGTTGCAATCATCGAATGCACGCACGGCATCCAATGTCGCCTTCAGATCGTCGATGCCTTTATCGGTATTAAAGCCATTCAGCAACGACATGGCTTTGTCCCATTCAGCTTGCGATTTATCGGTAATATCGACGCCGGGTTCTTGGCGCCAAAACAGATCAGGACAAATCGCGATATACCCTTGGGCCGCAAACGCATCACACTTGGCGCGCATATCGCCATTCACGCCGAAAATTTCCTGAATAAGAATGATCGCCGGCGCCGGTAAATCCTTAGGCATCGCGATATAGGCGGAAAAACTTCCTGAGCCGTCGGTTGCGGCAATCGTCGTGGTCGACATTTTTTTAAATCCTTTCCAGGATCTTTTTATATCCTTTATGCGGCTCTTGACTTAAAAACCGGGCGACTCGCCCCACCGTCGTTGTGCTGGCGCCTGTCATAGCCGCGATTTCGCGGTAAGACAAATCACCTTGGTCAAGCAAACGCGCAATCAACCAGCGTTCGCCAAAATCTTTCATTTCACCAGGCGTGCAAAGATCGGTTAAAAACCGCCTTACCTCGTCTTCCGTTTTTAAAGTCACAATGGCTTTGCACAAAGCGGCAAAGCGCTGTTCCGGTGTTTCATTTTTGATGGCCATGGCGGCCTTATTATTGACGCCCTGCTCTTCATGTCAAATTACAGTTTTCTGTTGGCCGTAAAGGCGCTAGATAAGGGGCAACTTAAGGAGAACATCATGAAATTCACCGTTAACGTGGACTGCACGCCCGAAGAAGCGCGCGCATTTTTAGGTTTGCCTGATTTCGGTCCCATGCAGGATGCCGTCATCGGCCAAATGCAAGACCAGATGCAGAAAAATCTGAATGCCATGGACCCGGAAGCTTTAATGAAATTATGGATGCCGAATGCGGCATCGGGCATGCAAGCATTCGCAGATTTGCAAAAATCACTGTGGCTGCAAATGACCGGAAACGGCGAAGAACAGCCATCCAAAAAGCGGAAAGCATAGAGCTTGAGCGATACAGTCCAAACGATTTACGCACTCGCGTCTGCTCCTGGTGTGGGCGGCGTGGCCGTTGTGCGCGTATCCGGGCCGCTTGCCTTCCAATCTTTGAATGCATTGACTGATCCCCTGCCCTTGCCCGAGGTGCGGCAAGCCACGCTTCGCAAATTGACCGGTCCGGATGGACAGATTGATGAGGCGGTGGTGATCCGTTTCGTTGGGCCCCATTCGTTTACGGGCGAAGACGTTGTCGAATATCACGTGCATGGCGGACGGGCAGTTGTGAGTGCTCTGCTCGATGTCTTGGGACGCCAGGATGGCCATAGGCTCGCAGGTCCGGGCGAGTTTACCCGCCGTGGATTTGAGAATGGCCGCATGGATTTAACTGCGGCAGAGGCTGTTGCAGACCTAATTGCTGCCGAAACGGAGATCCAGCGTTCCCAAGCCCTTCAGCAGATGGGCGGATCTTTGGCCCGGCTTTATGATGGATGGGCGGCGCGTTTGACGCGAGCGCTTGCGCATTTGGAGGCCGACCTCGATTTTCCCGACGAAGATTTGCCGGAAGGTGTGGCGGGCGAGGTATTGCCGGTTTTGCGCCAAGTCGCCTTTGAAATCGAGCAGCATTTGAATGACGGTCGCCGTGGCGAACGCCTAAGGGAAGGGGTCAAGATTGCCATCGTCGGGGCTCCAAACGCAGGAAAATCAAGCCTTATCAATGCGTTAGCCCAGCGCGACGTCGCCATCGTCTCCGACATGCCGGGGACTACACGCGATGTGATTGAGGTCCATTTAAACCTTGGTGGATATCCCGTCATTTTGGCCGATACAGCGGGTTTAAGGCCTGACCAGATTGGTCAGCAGGGCCATGATCTCATTGAAAAAGAAGGCATAAGACGTGCTATGGCCTATGCCGAGGGCGCGGACGTCGTTTTGTTGCTATTCGATGGGGCGGTTTTGCCGTCGCTCGATCCGCATACACTTAAACTTCTCGACGACCGAGCATTGGCTTGGGCCAGTAAGGGAGATATCGCCAAAACACTGCCAAAGGTCCGTGGCGAAACCTTGCCGGTCTTTTCATCCGCAACGGGTGAGGGGATGGATCAATTGATCAAGCAACTCACGCGGCGGGTGATGGACGTGATGGGCACCGCCGATCGGCCATATCTCACCCGCCAGCGTCACCGCGCGGCACTCGAAGATGCGCTGGATGCTTTGAATCGAAGCGAAAATGCCGCACTGCCTGAATTGATGGCCGAAGATACACGCTTGGCTGTCCGCGCCATTGGTCGCATTACAGGCCGCGTTGATGTTGAAGATCTGCTCGACATCATTTTCCGTGATTTCTGTATCGGCAAGTAGTATAGCTTCCGCCTCATGAACCTCGAGTTTGACGTCATTGTTGTGGGTGGTGGACACGCCGGCACGGAAGCCGCTGCGGCTGCTGCGCGCATGGGCGCGAAAACAGCTTTGGTCACACACAAGCTTGCGACCGTCGGCGTCATGTCCTGCAACCCCGCCATTGGCGGTTTGGGGAAGGGGCATTTGGTGCGCGAGGTTGATGCGCTGGACGGTGTGATGGGTCGCGCCGCAGATCGCGCAGGGATTCAATTCCGCATGCTTAATGCCTCGAAAGGCCACGCGGTACGCGGGCCCCGCACGCAGGCCGACCGTAAATTATACCGCATGGCTGTGCAAGATATTATCAAGGAATATCAAAGCCTTGCACAAATCGAGGGTGAGGCCCATGACGTCATATTAGACGACAAACAAACCATCGCTGGTCTGATATTGGCAGATGGGCGCAGCTTGAAATGCCGTACTCTTGTTCTCACCACAGGGACCTTCCTGCGCGGTATTATTCACCGGGGCGAGACGATGCACGAGGCGGGCCGGATTGGCGAAGCGCCATCGGTTGGTTTGGCCCTCACGCTTGAAAAACTGGGTATGCCGTTGGGCCGTTTGAAGACGGGTACACCGTGCCGGATTGATGGGCGGACCATTGATTGGGACAGTTTGGAGTTACAAAAGGCCGATGATGTGCCGGTGCCATTTTCGTTTATGAACACCGAAATCACCGTGCCGCAGATTGCCTGTGGGATGACCTATACGAGCGAGGCTACACACGAGATCATTCGTCAGAACCTATCGCGCGCGCCGATGTATTCCGGTCAGATCAAATCGTCTGGTCCGCGTTATTGCCCGTCTATCGAAGACAAGATTGTGCGTTTTGCCGACAAGTCCCGGCACCAGATTTTCTTGGAGCCTGAGGGTCTGGATGATCCCACGGTTTATCCTAACGGCATCTCCACCAGTCTACCGGAAGAGGTCCAAGCGGCTATGTTGCAGACCATCCCTGGTTTGGAAAAAGCTCAAGTATTTCAATGGGGTTACGCCGTCGAATATGATTATTGCGATCCAAGAGACCTCAAAAACACGCTTGAATCCAAGCGCCTGCCAGGTCTGTTTTTAGCGGGGCAAATCAACGGAACAACAGGGTACGAAGAGGCCGCTGCTCAGGGGGTTATGGCGGGCACCAATGCGGCCATCCAAGCTGGAGCTGTTTCACGTGAAACCGCTAAGCCCTTTATTTTGGATCGCGCTCAAGCCTATATCGGTGTTCTGATCGACGATTTGATTTCTCGCGGTGCGCCTGAACCTTACCGCATGTTTACGTCCAGGGCCGAATACCGCCTGACTTTGCGTGCCGATAATGCCGATCAACGTTTAACACCGAATGGCCTTAAAATTGGGCTGGTAGGCAGTAAACGTGAGAAAGTCTGGAATTTGAAGTCAATGGAACTGGAAGCTGCTCGCACCCTTTGTGGTGGCCTGACGGCCACACCGAACAAGCTGGAAGAGCAGGGGATTGGCGTTACGATGGATGGCAAGCACCGTAATGTGTTTGAAATCCTGCGTTATCCGAATGTGACGTGGGATCGCCTTACCCAAATATGGCCGCAAATGGCGGAAATCCGCCCGGCGATTGCCGAACAAATTCAGATCGATGCGCTTTATGCGGGTTATATTGAGCGTCAAGAAGCCGACATCAATGCTTTCCGCAAAGATGAGGGTCTGGTGCTACCGGATACGCTCAATTACGATTCCATCGGGTCTTTATCGACAGAGATTAAAAATCGTCTGAAACAAGTGCGCCCAACGACGCTGGGTGCTGCCGCGCGCATTCCTGGTGTCACGCCAGCGGCGATTATTGCGCTTTTGCGCCACGTGAAAAAGAAGACTGTTGAGCTCGTTGAAACCGATGCAGCCTAATAGTCAGCAGCGTCTGCAGACCTACCTTGGTCTGCTTCAGAAATGGCAGAAATCGGTCAATTTAGTTGCGTCTAGCACACTGGAAGATGCCTGGGGTCGGCAC
>DATCRN010000058.1:0-2053 GCA_036568945.1 Alphaproteobacteria bacterium
CGCAAACCGCTGGTGGCGTTTAACAGCTTCCAGGCTGTTTCAGGCATAAAATCATCGCTGGAGCATTGTTTCATTAAAGAAGACGGAACACTTGTAGCCGATGTCGATGCCATCTATTGGAACCGCCGCCTGATGTTGCGCGAAGTAGGCTTAAGCAAATCACGCAATAAAACCACCTGCATTGACGGACAGAAATACGATCTTGATACGTACCAGGGCTGGTATCGTCTATTTGGGTTACTCAAGATTGAAGACGGGCGTATCGTAACCCCTGAAGGGCTAGACCCAGAAATCGCCACCGTCTTTAAAAACCACCGTGTTACGGGTTATCGCACCGCTTTCGCCAGTAGACATTCAAATTTGCAATTCGGCCTTGCAGCTTATTTGCGCTTGCCGGAGCAATTGCATGATGGGTCCCTGCTTGCGAAAGTCGCCGGCAAAAACAAAGTTGCCCGCATCAAAGATTTTTATGAAGATTACGAAGTTACAAAATCAAGCCAGATCGCTTCGCGTTTCACTTTTAGCCTTGGCCTTTGGTTACAAAATGAAAAATTTGACCGTGATCTGTTTTATGCCGTGGTGTGGTCGCAAATTATCAGCCCTTCCACAACGCAATTGGTTTATGACCTGCTGGTCCGTCAACGCGACAATAAATCCGGCCGGGTAAAAATCCGCCAGAGCACAATCGGCAAGCGCAAAAGCATTCTAACAGCTCTTAAACCTGTATTTGATGAGGCGATCGATGCGGAACTCGCCTATCAAAAAGATATCGGCCAAGACACAAACTTTGTCATCGCGGCCCTAGAAGACGCACGCTTGCATATCGGTCACTTCACAGAAGATCCAAAACATTTGTTATCGCCTGCCTTGCATGGATCAGCCGAATACGCGCTTGAGGAAACAGATTCTGGTCCTGAAAAAATGGAAATGATGCTCCATTTCCACAAAAGCTATGTCATTGCCTTATCTTTGCTCATGATGGGTGACAAAGATGTAAAATTGCCAAAGCTGGCGGCGCAAATAGTAGAATCGCGCATCTGGCTGGAAGAGGCATTTGCCGAAGTCGAACAAAAAAATCCTGAAAAGACCGCGACTCAGAAATTCCAGGATAACAAGTTTAAATTATTGGCGGTACATGACCAAGCGATCAAACAAGTCGCGCGTATCATCAAAAAATTCGAGGCCGGAAAACCGGCCTCGCTTAAAATAAAATAATCTAAAAATTACGCAGCTTTTGGAGCGTTACGGGCATCCTTGTTATTAGTTCCCATTTGCGCGCGTTTCAAATGACCTGCGATATTCAGATCAGGCTCAGCGGAATGAAGGCCTGCGACCCAGCTATCCAGCGCATGCAAAAGTTCGGCGCGTGTGTTGCCTTCAACTTTGGTTTCCTCAGCATCAAATGTGAACTGCCCATCCATATTGATCTGGATCATTGCGTTGGAAACATTGTCGCGAGAGACAAAGGTGATTTTTTTGAACAAAGTCGGTGTAACATAAGGCGCATCGGTCTTATCGATCGCGGGCTCGAAACCGCCCAAAACCTCAAACTTGAAAATCGGATTGCTGGACGACAGGCCATTAATAGCTTTCATAAAGCTTGCCAATTTTTCGTGGCTATCAAACCATTTGTTCAAATGCGCTTCGTCGGTTTTACGGCGGTCTTGGCGCAATGCGCTTTCGCCTTTGAATTCATCAGATACGCTCATGGATCACTCCTTAAAATGTTTCGGGCTGAGACTAAAGCCCGATCAGGAATATGTCAATAAAGTCTATAAGCCCTTCTAATTCCATGGTTGTTTGGTCGAGCACGCTTGTGATTGGCTTAAGTTTATGGACAGGGGAGATTTCATAGATACTGGCAATGCCGCGGTGGCAATACGTCGCGCGCCCAGTTTTGAATCGCTGACTGAAGAATTTTTCCAAGCTTGTTTGCCTAGCGGCACATCAAGCGAAGTCCGCAATGAGTGCGGTGTGCAAAGAAGAGGTATCGCATATTTAAAAGCTGTCGCACATTCCGCCTTTGCAACGCAAGAAGCGGAAGGAAGAAGAC
>DATCRN010000059.1:0-2741 GCA_036568945.1 Alphaproteobacteria bacterium
CTCTTGGACCGATTGTGGTGCGTCTTGCCCGCAACGAAGATGAAATTCGCGCTGCGCAAAAACTACGTTACGATATTTTTTATACTGAATATGGTGCCAAACCTATTGGCACCATGGCGGCTGAAGGCCGCGATTTCGACCAATTCGATGACGTTGCCGATCATTTGGTGGTGGTCGACCGTAAAGACGGTACAGATCATATTGTCGGTACGTATCGTTTGCTGCGGAATGAAGCCGCGCAAAAAGCTGGGCGATTTTATTCGGCCTCCGAATTTGATATTTCCGACCTGACAGGATCCGATCTTAATTTGGTTGAAGTGGGACGGTCGTGCGTGCGTGCCGATTTCCGAACGCGCGCCGTTTTACAGTTGCTGTGGCAGGGCATTGCGGAATACGTGTCCTATCATAACATCCAAGTTTTATTTGGCTGTGCATCCTTCCATGGCACAAACTTGCAAGATCATGCGAATGAACTGTCATTCTTGCATCACTACAGCCATGCGCCTGAAGGATTATGTCCCAAGGCATTGCCCGATCTTTATAAAAAGATGGATTTGATGCCGAAAGATCAGGTGAACACAAAAAAAGCGCTGGCCGCCATGCCGCCCTTGATCAAAGGGTATTTACGCCTTGGCGGATTTGTGGGGGATGGCGCCATCATCGATGAACAATTCAATACGATCGATGTTGCGATCGTCGTAAAGGTCGGTCTGGTATCCGACCGTTACCGCAAGCATTATGAACGTAAGGTCGATACAACATACGAAGTCGATGATGTTAATTCGAAATCGGAAATCATCTGATGGCGGCATTACTCTGGCCTTTTCGTATCTTAGTCTTGTTGATGCGTATCGTGCTGTTTCCGATCGGCACGTTTTTATCCATCACACCGTTTATTATTGCCAAGGCTCTGACAGGTTCTGTTAGCGGCGGACGCTGGTTCCACAATACGTGCCGCATGATGTTTAATATCAACATGCGTCTAATAGGTGAGCCTGCTTATGGCCCGGGGCGTACGGTTTTATTTGTCGGCAACCATGTGTCTTATGCCGATATTTCGGTGATCGGCTCGATTCTTAAAAACAGCGTGTTTGTTGCCAAGGGTGAAGTGCGTGGTTGGCCATTATTTGGCTGGCTTGCGACACTCCAAGACACGGTCTTCATCGTGCGGCAACGCACGGCTATGGAACAGGCATTGGTTCAGGTCAGCAAACAAATCTCATTAGGCCGAAATATCATACTATTTCCAGAAGGCACAACGGGAATGGGCGATACCGCATTGCCGTTTAAGGCGGGATTATTTGAACTCGCCTATGCTAAAGCGCCGGACGGGAAAATGCTAGTGCAACCCATGGCACTGGTGATCGAAAAAATCGACGGTAAGCCCGCCGATACACAAGAAATGCGCGATTATTATTCCTGGTGGCGGAAGGAAGAGGCGATGCTGCCGCATCTTATCCGTATGTCCACACGTTTTCGCATTGATGTCGCCATTCATTTCTTGGATGTTTTAGACCCTGCCGATTACCCAGATCGCAAGGATTTGGCGCTGGCCGCAGAAAATGCCGTGAAGGCGGTTGTTGAAGCTGGGATCAGGCGAAGGTAAACCTAATTTAGCGTTCCCGTAGCTCAGCTGGATAGAGCGATGGTTTCCTAAACTGTAGGTCGCGTGTTCGAGTCACGCCGGGAACACCAAATTTTACGGCGTATAAGGGCCAACCGTTTGATAAACGTTAGTTTTAAAGGCGAATACCAACATTCACGCTATTGGTGCGGACGCCCATTTTCTCTGCAAAGCGCAAGCTGGCTTCGTTGGCGGTTATGATCTTGCCGTAGATAAAGGTATGACCTGTCGCTTTGGCCCAAGCTTTAGCAGCGTCAGCCAGCTTTGTTGCCACGCCCTGCTGGCGAAATTCCGGGATGACCGCAATATTATCGACGTAAGCTTCTTTTTGATGGATCGACCAGCTTAGGGCGGAACGAGGCATAGACTGCACAAAGACGGCACCGACTTTTTGACCATCAATTTCGGCGACTTGCAACGAAACAGGTTGGTATCCGAATAGATCGCGTGCAGCGATTGCCAATCTGAATTTGTTTTGAGGGACGATGACGTCGACCTTACGGTATAAATCAGGGCGCATGGCAACATGCTCGGCATTCGCCTGTCGAAACAGGTCAGAAATAAAGCTGTAGTCGCCGTAGCTGGCATTGCGGATTTTCAAAGTCATCTGGCGTTTTTAGCCCATCTCCAGCGATTTACGCAAATTTAGGTTTAGGAGGCGCAATCTTGGCGGGCGTTAAGCCATAAAGCCCGTGCTTGCGGATGTAATCTGCAATTTCCTGCACCGGACCGTCAAAGCGAGTCTGTCCTGCGCGCAGATTTTGTAGAATGGATGTTGAAGACAGCTCAATCCCTTTATTTTTAAGAATGCACCAGCCGTTTTTGCGCGTGAGTAAGTCTTGCGGATCGTCGATGCGTAGGTCAGCGAATGTGGATGCCGTTGGGCTTTGTAATGCCGCTTCGTCATAAGGCGGACGGTGCAGTATGGCCACAGGAAATTCTTTTAGAATATCGTCGTAATGTTCCCAGGTATGAAAACTTGCTAAATTGTCGGTGCTCATCGCCCAGATGAAATGCGTATCGGGAAACTTTTGTTTTAATGCTTTTAGAACATCGTAGGTGATGTGCGATCCGATTTCTTCTTCGATGGTCGACATTATAAAGGGATAGTCAGGGT
>DATCRN010000060.1:0-3182 GCA_036568945.1 Alphaproteobacteria bacterium
GGTCCCGCCATCAAAACACCCATTAAAACTGCAATCAAAACCGACTTATTCATACAAAACCTACGCCAATGCCTTTTTTAAATTTTCATCAATTTTGTCCATAAACCCAGTTGTGCTCAGATAAGGCTGGTCCTCACCAATCAACAGCGCTAAATCCTTGGTCATATGACCCGATTCGACTGTGCGAATGCAAACGTCTTCAAGGGTTGTGCCAAAATTTGTCACATCCGGGGTGTTATCGAATTGTCCGCGGTATTTCAACCCTTGCGTCCACGCAAAAATAGACGCAATCGGATTGGTCGAGGTCTCTTTCCCCTGTTGGTGTAAACGGTAATGGCGCGTCACAGTTCCGTGGGCTGCTTCCGCTTCAACACAATCGCCCTCCGGCGTCAGTAAAACAGACGTCATAAGGCCCAAAGATCCAAAACCTTGCGCAACAGAATCCGATTGCACATCGCCGTCATAATTTTTACACGCCCACACAAATCCACCCGGCCATTTCATGGCGGATGCGACCATATCGTCGATCAAACGATGCTCGTAGGTTAGCTTTGCGGCCTCAAACTTGGTTTTAAATTCGCTCTCATAAACGGCTTGGAAAATATCTTTGAATTTTCCGTCATAGGCTTTGAGGATCGTGTTTTTGGTCGATAGATAGACCGGATAATTGCGACTCAAGCCGTAATTCAAACACGCGCGTGCAAAACCTTTGATCGATTCATCGACGTTGTACATGGCAAGCGCCACACCAGAATCTTCAAATTTGAACACTTCCCATTCCTGCAAAGCGCCGCCGTCTGCGGGTTTGAAGGTCATGGTAAGCGTGCCCGCGCCCGGAATTTTCACATCTGTTGCTTTGTATTGATCGCCAAAAGCATGACGACCGATGATGATCGGCTGTGTCCAAATCGGCACTGTGCGCGGCACGTTTTTGCAAATGATCGGCTCACGGAACACCGTACCATTCAAAATATTGCGGATCGTGCCGTTCGGACTCTTCCACATTTTTTTCAAGTTGAATTCTTTGACGCGCGCTTCGTCCGGCGTGATGGTCGCGCATTTAACACCGACACCGTATTGTTTGATTGCATTCGCGGCATCGACGGTTATTTTGTCTTCCGTTTTATCGCGGCTTTCGATGCCGAGATCGTAATATTTAAGATCGATGTCCAAATACGGCAAAATCAGCTTTTCGCGGATCATCTGCCAGATGATCCGCGTCATTTCGTCACCGTCCAATTCGACAACAGGGGTCTTTACCGCAATCTTTTTCATGCCGTCTCTCTTTAGCCCTTTTTGTAAGGAATCTGTATGGAGACACTATGGGGAACTTGAGGCGGGATACAAGCCTTATGGACCCATCATGGGCAGAAAATTCATAAGGGTGGCATTATGGCAAAACAGTGCGGTTGACGCGGCTCCCCTGGCCCCATAAAAGAATACGTCCAAATCATTTTATTACGGAGAAAAACCGCCATGGCCGGCCCAATCGATCCTGCCGACTTACGCACCCAAAACCTATTGCGCGATGCTGAAGAGGCGCTGCAACAGGAACGCCTGCTGGCGCTATGGCGGGAATGGGGCGGCACCATCATCGGCATGGCCATCATGCTTGTGGTTGGCACGGGTGCCGGCGTTGCTTGGCGTGAGTGGCAGCAAGCTAAGAATGAGAAATCGACCGCTGCTTTAAGTGAGATTATCGCAGCGCCCGCCGAACCGGATCCGGCGATGCTCAAAGACGTCAAACCGCAACACGCTGCGATCGCCTGGCTGTCGCTTGCAGGTGCGGTTATGAGCGACGTCAACAAAGATAAGTCCGAAGAAGGCCGTAAAGCCGCACTAACCGAACTTTACGGCAAGGCGGTTGATGCAGGTGATGACACGCTATGGGCCTGGCTTGCGCGTTGGAATTTACTGCGCATGAAAATGGATGAACAAAGCCTGGATGCCGAAGCATTGCTGAAAGACTACGAACTTCTCGCAGCAGACATGAAGGATTCATCTCTTGTGGCGCTGGCTTGGATTGATGCGGCATTGATCGCGGGCGAACGCATGAAGGATCCCGTCCGTGCGCTCGATTACATTGGACGCGCAGAAAAGATCGTACCTCGTGGCACCACGGTATCGACCATCACATCCGATCTTGCACACCTCTATGAAATTCGCCGTCAGGCCGTAGAGCCTAAACAAAATCCTCAAAACGAGACGAAACAGCCATGACAATTTCGATGCGCCATTTGGTTCTTTATGCTGCGTTATTATGCTCGGTTTCGCTCGCCGCCTGCGGCAGTGACGATGACGATGCGCCGCCGTTGGAAGGCGAGCGCATTTCGCTATTCGACCTCGAGCGTTCCATGACAGGAACAAAAGAACCAGGTGCAACGGAAGCCGCCGGTCCCGATACCGGCATGGATTTGCCGAATGTTTGGCGCAATGAATTCTGGCCGCAAGCCGGCGGTTACGCCAACCATGCCATGCAACACGTAGCCTTGAGTTCCAGCGAACTGCATAAGATTTGGTCATCAAGCATCGGCTCTGGTTCTTCTAAAGACCTTCCTTTAGGCGCGCAGCCAGTAATGGCGGATGGTCGCGTTTTTACGCTGGATACAAAAGCGCGCGTTAAAGCGTTTGATGCCGCATCGGGCAAATCCCTTTGGACTGCGAAGGTTATGCCGGAATCAGAAGACGATCCTGTTTTAGGCGGTGGCGTTGCCTTCTCCGGTGGACGTTTGTTTGTCACGGCAGGTTTCAATGAAGTGCTCGCGCTTAATCCAGATAGCGGCGAAATTCTATGGCGCGTGAAGGTGCCGGGCGCCGTGCGCGGCGCACCATCATCCATGCCTGGTAAAGTCTTCGTTGTGACGGTCGATAACCAAACCATCGCGCTCAACGCCGATGACGGTGCGCAACTTTGGACGCATCAGGGCCTCACGGAAACAACGGGTCTGTTAGGCGCAGCATCCCCTGCCGCCAACCGCGACATCGTTTTACCGGCTTACTCGTCCGGTGAAATTTATGCGCTTGATGTGAATACAGGCTCCACGCTGTGGAGCGATTCAGTGGCTCCCATGACGCGCGGCAGCGGCAATTTTGCCGACGTGCGCGGCCTGCCTGTCATTGATCGCGGCACGGTTGTCGCGATTTCCTACGCCGGCCGTATTGCTGCGATTGATGAGCGTACC
>DATCRN010000061.1:0-6004 GCA_036568945.1 Alphaproteobacteria bacterium
AGGCAGGCCCGGTTTGACCATGATCATGTCGGCACCTTCTTCTATATCCAAGGCTACCTCACGCAGCGCTTCGTCGCCATTCGCCGGATCCATCTGATACGTCTTGCGATCGCCGCCTTTTAGGGAGCAGCCGGCCGCTTCGCGGAATGGGCCGTAAAAATTGGACGCATATTTCGCTGCATACGCCAGAATGGGGGTGTTGATAAACCCTTCAGCATCAAGTGCGGAGCGAATTGCCCCGACTTGGCCATCCATCATGCCGGATGGCGCTACGATATCGGCACCCGCCCGCGCGGCGACAACTGCTTGCTTACCGATATTTTCAATCGTTGCATCATTATCGACATGCCCCTCATGTACCGGACCACAATGACCGTGATCCGTATATTCGCAGAAGCATAAATCCGCCATAACGACGAGTTCAGGCGTTGTGTCTTTCACGCGTTTGACCATGCGATCGAGCAGGCCGCCTGCGCGCATGGAATCAGATCCTGTATGATCTTTGTGATGCGATACGCCAAAGAGCATAATTGCGCCCAAACCTGCTTGCTGTGCTTCGCGCGCAATCGCGCCAATGCTGCTCTCGGTTTCGCGATAGACGCCAGGCATAGACTTGATCGGCGTACGTTCGTTAAGTTCCTCTTCGACGAACAGCGGCAGAATCATATGCTGTGGTTCGATCACATTTTCGCGCACCAATCGGCGAATACCTTCCGATCCGCGGTTACGGCGCATGCGCGTACCGGGAAATGCAGCATCCTTGCCAGAAGCTTCGCCATGTGTAGGCTTGAACCAAGATTTGGGTGAAAGAACGCTCATAGGACCCTCATGTTTTTGAATGACCTTGTCATAGACCGTAGCGCTGGAATTGTCCATGTGACTTTGAATCGTCCGGCAGCCTTGAACGCCTTAAATGTCGCTATGATTGACGGGTTATTGCCCATTTTACAGGGGGATGACACGGTTTTAGTGACTGGCGCAGGCGGCAAAGCCTTTTGCGCAGGGGGCGATGTGAAGGCCGTATGGCAGACCCTAAAAGATGGAAAAGGCGCGGAGGCGGCGACCGATTATTTTCGTCACGAATACCGGATGAATGCGGCACTGTTTGCGCATAAGGCGCCATATATTTCTTATCTCAACGGCATTACGATGGGTGGTGGCTATGGTGTTTCCGCGCATGGGTCACATTTGATTGCATGCGAGGCGACCAGTTTTGCAATGCCCGAAGTTAAAATTGGATTCTTTCCGGATGTCGGTGTCATGTATCACCTGGCACGTGTCCCGCATCAGTTAGGAACGTATCTTGCGCTTACCGGAAATACAATCAATGCAGCAGATATGGTATATGCAGGCCTTGCGCATGCATATGTACCGCTTGCGCAATTCGAAGCTTTTAAAGCTGCGCTCAAGAATGGCGTTGGCGAGGCGATAAAAGTTTTTTCTACTGAACCGCCTAAGGACGGATTTTTAAAAAGCCATCAAGACATCATCGAAAAATGTTTTACCTTTGAGGCTGTCGAAGAAATTATTGAAGCACTGAAAGTAGATGGCAGCATATTTGCGATCCAGACAGCAAGCGAGATCGAGTCGCGCTGTCCCTTGTCGGTTAAGGTTGCATTAAGACATTTGCGCCTAAGCGCCCGGAATGATTTCGAAACGGTGATTGCCCGGGATCTGTTTTTGGCGCACCGGTTCATGGAAAGCCCAAATTTCATGGAGGGCATCCGCGCGGCCCTGATCGACCGGGACCGGTCCCCGCGTTGGAATCCCGCCAGTTTGCAGGGAGTCGATGATGCCTTACTGGCTATTTACTTCCCTTCTGGCGGGGATTAACCTTTTATCAGGACAATTCGTGAATAATTTTACTGATATATAAAAAGAATACAGGTCACATCCAATATAATTAGGAGCCTTTCACCGTGCTATCCAGTGCTTACCACGACTCCATCCATTTGATTGAACGCCTGCACCGTCGATTCCTTGACGTTGTGAAGGCTGAGCTTGATCGGCAGGGTGTTCAGGACATCAACAACGTCCAAGCTATGATCCTTTACAACATCGGCGACGATGATCTGACGGTGGGTGAACTCACGCTGCGTGGCTATTATCTTGGCTCCAACGTGTCCTATAACGTCAAAAAGATGGTTGAGAACGAATATATTAAGCAGGAACGTTCCGTGCACGACAAGCGGTCTGTGCGCGTGCGTTTGTCTGAAAAAGGCAAGAAGCTATTTGATGCGCTTGAAAAAATGTTCGTTAAACACGAAAGCCTAATCGGATCTTCCGAACTGACCAAGGATAAGCTCGAGAACCTCAATGGATACTTGAAACAAATGGAACGTTTCTGGGCTTCTCAAAGCTCCTTCGCCGGCCTTGATACGCTGGACGATGATTTTTAAGCCTTGCCCTTATATGGAAGGGGATTAAATTAAGCGGCATGAAAGCCGCTTTTTTTATTTTGCCCTTTATCTTGCTCGCGCTGACCGCGTGCGATGACAAAAAATCCGATGATGCGCAAACGCAAGAAGCGCCGATTGCGATTGAGGTCCCGCCCGACATTGACCAAGCGCCAGTCAAAGAAGATGCGCCGAGCCAAGGCTTTACATGGAATGGAAGCGCCATCGATCCGATGTGCATTTATGCGTTGAACTATGCAGGTTCCAGTAATGAAACCGTCGACCTTGCAACATGCACGGGCAATAAAGGCAGCAAGGGTGATTATTTTGTCACATCAACGGCAATCGAGGATTTCGGCAACGGCTTTAGCGGCTATAATTTGCAATGTGATCAGGATGCATGCGCTGGTGCTGCCATTCAGTATAAAGTCATTGGCGAAGCGGATGATCAATTTATTGTGCAATCGCTTTATAATGGTGGTGGAACAGGTTATTTCTCCCATCTTGGCCGCTATGCGATCAATGATGGTAAGCTGAACGCCACGAAATCCTATGGCGGCGGTGATCGCTGTAACGGCGGTGTCGATAGCGCGTCCATCAAAGATGGGGTTGTGGTCGCTTCCTATAATATCACACCTTATGATTTGGTGGATATATCCGGCGGTAACACGGCAAAATTTGAAGCATATGACGAACTGCCCGCATGCGCTGCTTGCTGTATCGGTACTGCGGATTATGAAGGCGATGCGATGGTGTCTGTCACGATGACTCAAGACCCCGCCAGTGTGATACCTGAAGATTTGGGACCACTCGATGCATGTTATTACGGCACATATAACGAGATGTATAAGGAAAAATCCGCAAAATTGGATGCGGCGGCCTTAAAAGAATTTGGGGAAAAATTCAGCGCGCGGTGCAGTCAGCTAAAAGGCAAAGATTTGCCGCCGACGATTAAGTCTGGGGCAGAACCCAATGCGACGGATCAGCCTGAGTCTGCCAACCCTTGATAATATCTTTTACTTCGTGTGATTGCCCATCTTCCATGGGTGGGAACCAGACATAACGAATACCTTTCTTATCCGCATATTCGATCTGCTTGCCGATTTTCTGCGGCGCGTGATACAGCTCCACATTCATCCCGCGTGCGCGTAGGGCTGCCGCAGTTTGTAAGGCCAGTCCTCGGCGTTCTTCCGACGGCAAGGCCACCAAAACATCCGTCGGGCAAATGCGGCCAGGCTTAATCCGCCCCGCGCTTTTCAGCACATCAAATAGACGCGAGAAACCGATTGAAATACCAACGCCCGGTAAATGGCGGGAAATGAAATTCCCAGCCAAATCGTCATAGCGTCCGCCGGAGCAAACCGATCCTTGGTATTCCGGTACATCCAAAAGGGCGGTTTCGTAAACGGTACCGGTGTAATAATCGAGACCGCGCACGATGGATAAATCCGCGATAATTGCACCGACCGGTAAATGGGCGAGTGCATTCACAACGAAATTCAATTCATCTAGGCCTTCTTGCATGACTGCGTTCTGCGCCGTGATGCCGCGTAAGGATTCTGTCGTGCCCTTGGTGCCGGCGAGTTGCAAAACAGCATCGATGGCAGGATCCTGCATGCCAACATCCGTCTTCAAAATCGTGCGAACGGCATCGGCGCCAATTTTTTCTAGCTTATCGACGGTACGCGTAACGGCGACGGCGTCTTGAACATTCAATGCTTCCAATAAACCCAGCAAAATTTTGCGGTTGGAAATGCGGATTTGCACGCGCCCGATATCAAGAGATGTGAGGGCCTCGTAAATCGCACCGGCAACTTCAGCATCAAACGCGATCGGCAGATTATCGACATGAATGACGTCGATATCGCATTGATAGAATTCACGCATGCGGCCGAGTTGCGGACGCTCGCCGCGCCAGACCTTTTGCATCTGATAGCGTTTGAAGGGAAAGGTGAGGTTGGAGAAATGCTGAGCGACATAGCGTGCGAGTGGTACAGTTTGGTCAAAGTGTAATGCCAAGCGCGCTTCCGATTTATCGTTATCGTCTTTGTGCAAACGTTCTAACACATAAATTTCTTTATCGACTTCACCTTTGGCAGCGATGACGTTGAGCTCTTCGACAGCGGGTGTCTCTATGGAACAATAGCCATAGGATTCAAACGCGCGACGTAGACGCGTCATCCATTCAATTTCAACGGCACGATATTCCGGCAACCATTCGGGGAAACCGCTGATGGGCCGAGGTTTATAAATGGATTTTTTATCGCTCATGCGGCTGGCTGTTCTTCTACCGGCACATCGACTGTATCTGCCGGGGTATAGTCCATTTTAACGGACAGGGTGTTTTCGCCCTGCGTCAGGGTGAGCGGGCAATTAAAATGTTTGGCAAACGTACCGGTTACATAGGCATGCACCGTTTTTGGCGAAAGATCGGTGACAGCGAGTTGCAAATTCAGTGCCTCCGCCATGCCTTCGCGCACCGTCACCGTATCGCCAGTGGCAGTCACGATCATCGACTGACCATCCTTCTTGACCGAAATAACCCCGTTACGAATCACGCATTCACGGGCGAAGATCATGGTATTGATCAAAACTTTAAAGAAGCCGGGGTTTAAATCTTCATCCGGCACATCATTCAAAAGATCCCATTCCAATTTGACCTTGTCGGATTCAATGAAGTTCAAAAACGCTTCATAAATCATTTTGCCGGATACGAGCGCCTCCGAGCCACCCGCGCCATACGATAAGCGGAATAATTGCAGGCGAACGGATGATTGGCGCGCCGAATGGCCCAAAAGGCCTAACGCATCTTCCAAGCCTTCCGCGCCCATTTCACCGAGCAATTCGACACCATTAGAGATGGCTGCGACCGGCGACACCAAATCATGGCAAATACGCGAACACAGGAGTTCGACCACGCGGACCGGCAATTGGACTTCAGAATTAGTCATTTGAACCTACCTTAAGGATGGGCGATATCAGGTAAACTAAGATGCGCGAGGGACAGCGCATCTTCAAGCCGTTTTTTTAAAATATCGAGGATTTGAGCGTTTTGTGCCTCGATTCTGGCTACCAAGCAATTTTGCGTATTCGAAGCGCGTAAAACCAGCCAACCGCCGGGCCCATCAATACGCAATCCATCAATCGTCGAAAATTTGAAATCCTGACCATCGAAGCTTTGGCGCAATTGCTCGCGCAACTCGTCGACCAAGGCGAATTTTTGCGTGTCATCGACTTCGATCCGCACTTCCGGCGTGCCGACCCAAATAGGCAGGTGGGTTAGATAAGACGAAATTGGCTTGTCGGAGGATGCGACAATATTGATCAAGCGGATCGCGCAATAAAGCGCATCGTCATACCCGTAATATCCATCAGCAAAGAAAATGTGGCCGGAAAACTCACCGCCCAAAGGCGCTTTCGTCTCCATCATTTTATCATGAATTAAGGAACGGCCCGTCTTCCACATCAGCGCACGGCCACCCATACGCGTAATATCCGCAAACATGGTGCCGCTGCATTTCACATCGCCTACAATGGTGGCACCAGGATTACGCGACAATACTCCCGCTGCTTATACTTTCATCAAACGGTCGCACGATACCATATGC
>DATCRN010000062.1:0-5481 GCA_036568945.1 Alphaproteobacteria bacterium
GTGCGAGCGTGGAGTTGATCGAGAAATTGATAATTTCCGGCATTGAAAGTTTACGATATTTGCGTAACGCTTCCCGCACACGGTCGAAAATAATAACCGTTTCGTTGATCGAATAACCAGCCACCAGCAAAATAGCCGACAGGGTCGATAGATCGAAATGCATTTGCGTCAGCGAAAATAGACCCAAAATACCGACGACGTCGTGAATCAATGCCAACATGGCGCCAACACCATATTGCCAGTTAAATCGCAACCAAATGTAGGCCTGAATACCGGTGAGCGCGATAATAACGGCGATAAGACCTTTTAATTTCAGTTCTTCGCCCACTTGCGGGCCCACAAACTCGGTACGGCGATAATCGACCTGACCTGCCCCAAATTCCGCATCCAACGCAGAATGCACTTTATTGATAGCGGCTTTCTCCGCATCCGGGCCGCCTTCTTGCTCGCCAAAACGGATCATCAATGATCTTTTGTCGCCGATTTCCTGGATCGGCACTTCACCGATTTCCAGCGCGTCCAGTTTTTTACGCAAGTCCGGCAAATTCGGATCGGTCTGCACCTTAATTTCAATGACGGTACCACCGGTAAAATCGATGCCGAAATTAAGACCTTTCATCGACAGGCATAAAATCGATCCGCCAATGATGATCAGCGAGGCAAACAACGCATAAAAACGGTGACCGAAGAAATCGATCTTGGTGTCATGCGGAACGAGCGGGAATAACTTAATAATCATGCGGCAATCTCACGAGGTTTTTTCCAACGGATCCACGACACCACCATCAGGCGTGTGAACATCATGGATGCGAAATAAGCAGTGGCAACACCAATCGATGTGGTGACGGCGAAACCTTTGATCGGACCGGTACCGAAGGAGAATAAGATCAGCGCCGAAATCAAAGCGGTTAAGTTGGAATCGATAATGGTGGTGCGCGCGCGCTCGTACCCGATATCGACAGCTTGCAAAACACCGCGACCGGCACGGAGCTCTTCCTTAACGCGTTCGAACACCAGCACGTTGCCATCCACCGCAAGGCCGATCGCCAAAACGATACCGGCAATGCCCGGTAGCGTGAGGGTTGCTTGCAGCATGGACATGATCGCCATCAGCATCACCATGTTGACCAACAAGGCAATCGATGCAAACACGCCAAATAAACCATAAACGGTGCAGCTGAAAATCACGACAAAGAGCAGCGCCATCATGCAGGCCTTTTTGCCAGCCGCAACGGAATCAGATCCCAAGGTCGGACCAACCGTGCGCTCTTCTACGATTTTCAAAGGTGCCGGCAAAGCGCCCGCGCGTAGTAGTAATGCCAGATCATTGGATTCTTGAACCGTAAAGCCGCCGGAAATTTCGCCCGACCCGCCGCAAATGGCTTCGCGGATCACAGGCGCGGAAATGACTTCTTCATCCAAAACAATGGCAAAGGGTTTGCCGACATTGGCACGCGATGCATCACAAAAACGTTTGGTGCCCATGGCGTTGAATTTGAAAT
This sequence comes from Alphaproteobacteria bacterium, assembly GCA_036568945.1. Classification (GTDB taxonomy): domain Bacteria; phylum Pseudomonadota; class Alphaproteobacteria; order Micavibrionales; family UBA1664; genus UBA6145. The sequence goes on from DATCRN010000062.1 coordinate 1,503, forward strand.
TCACCACCGGCTGACCTTGCTGGTTATAGCTTGGCTGCGCGTTATCCAGCATATCACCGGTAATGAGTGCGCGTTTTGCGACAGGAATTTTTTGGGTCGGATTATCCTGCATTGGCAAAAGGTCCACACCGACCTTAGGGCTACCTGTAATCGCAGAAGCATCCACCAAATGGAACCCGAGCTTGGCGGTTTTACCCAGTAGTTCTTTCACGCGTTCCGGATTATCCAGACCAGGCAATTGCAAAACGATACGGTTTTCGCCTTGGCGCGCGATGACTGGTTCACGCGTGCCGGTTTCATCGATACGACGGCGCACGATTTCGATGGATTGCTCGATCGCGCGGTCTTTGATTTGCTTCATGCGGTTTTCCGTGAAGGTAACGTCAATGGCACCAGCGTCGCCGTCCACAATATCGACATCGGGTTCGATGCGGCGAATGGCTTTATGCGCCTCTTCGGCGTCAGACGGATTGCGCAATACCAATTTGGCGCCCGTGGGCGCCGTGCGCAAAGTCGAATATGGCAGTTTGCGAGAACGCAATTCCGCGCGCAGCGCTTGCGACAAATTGTCGGATTGATCGCGCACGGCCACATCCAGGCCGACTTCCAGCATCAAGTGCGATCCGCCTTGCAAATCCAAACCTAAGGACACGGTGCGCGACGGCACGAAAGACGGAACCTTGGCTTGCCAAGCATCCATTTTTTCGCGCGGGAAAAGGTTCGGCGCGGCATAAGCGAAGGCACCGACCACCATCAAAAGGATGACAATAACTTTCCAGAGCGGGAAACGGATCATGGTATTTAGTTTGCAGGTTGATCGTTGCGGGCGGTCAGCGTGTAACGCAAAGCCGTCACTTTAAATTGGCCCAAATCGACTTCGACTTCAGCATCCGAAATGATTTTGGACACAATGCCAAGCAAGCCCCCACCCGTGATGACCTTGTCGCCTACTTTAAGCGCAGACAACATCGATTGCTGAGCCTTCAGGCGTTTTTGTTGCGGACGGATCAGCAGCATGTAGAACAAAAGGAACATGACGCCGATCAGCATGAACTGACCCATCAAACCGGATGTCGGCGCAGCTGCGGCAACGGCAGCGGCATCTCCTGCCGGGCCATCAACGGCGGGCGCGGTGGAAGTGACAGGCGTATCGGAAGCAAACGCTTGGGAAATCAGCATTTAAAAGTCTCTCTTCGAGGTTAAAATAAAAGGCCGGGCGCCACTATAAAGCGCACGGCCTTTAAAGCAAGGCGAAGAAATGCTTTATCTACGGGCTAAAGCCGGGATTTGGGAACCCTGTTGAACGATGCGGCGGGCCCATTGATTGATAGGCTCGGCTGCCGGTGCTTCAGCGAATTCTGCCGCCATCGGGAAATACGTGGCAGAAAGTGCCGATTTATCGGCCTTAAGCGATTCCACGACGTTCGCTGCTGTTACAACCTTGATGCCGCTCGCACGCGCACGCATTTCAAAGTTATTATCGACGCTCGGATTATCCGTCATATCCTTGATCACCGAGACCTTTTTAAAGCCGGCTTCAATCGCGCCCAGGGCTGTTTCGGAGACGCAGAAATTCAGCCAAAGGCCGCTGCAATAAATCTCTTGAACGCCTTCAGTATGCAAAAAAGTGCCAAGATGCGTGCTATTGAAGGCATCCGCATAAGGTTTTCCAACACCGAATTGTCCGTCGATGGACAAACCATTTTTGGCTGACATATCGCCCAATTGGCGATTGCGAATTTCTTGCGGAATATGTGACCAACCGCTTTTATCCTGCATACGTACAAATACGACCAGCATGTCCTTTTGGACTTGAGCCGCAAAATGACCCAGACGCTCGGTAAGCCCGCCCTGCAATTGGGCGTCTTCCCCGTTCATATCAATCACCAATAATGCCTTTTTATGCGCCATAACACCCTCTTTTTAGTTATGGAAAAATAGTCTTTTTCTCTCGCAAATGCAAGTTTTTGGGTGAAATAGGCGGATTTTGAGGATTTCTAAGCCCAAGCGAGCATTTTATTAATGTCGGCTTCCATATCGATGGATTCCTCGGCCACATTCGGCAGCAAAGGCACAAAACGAACCGGCATCAATTCCTGGCTGGTAAACTCATTTTCAGCTACGCGGACATATTTGATAAGCGTTTGGCTTAAGCCGTCCGGCCCCACCGGTACAATCATGTTCCCACCGATGGAGAGTTGCATGAGCAGTTCATGCGGCACTTCGCCGTGTGCTGCGGCCGTCACAATAATCCGGTCAAAGGGGGCCTGAACTGGCCAGCCTTTCATGCCATCGCCTACCAGCATGGTGATATTACGCAAATCCATGTTTTTAAACCGTTCTTCCGCAATATCTGCGAGAGGGCGATGACGCTCAAGCGTATAAACACGGCGGCAGAGTTTGGATAGGATGGCCGCCTGGTAACCGGACCCGGTCCCAATCTCCAACACTTTATGGCGGTCGGTGAGCTCCAACGCTTGGGACATGGTGGCAACCACCAGCGGCTGAGAAATGGTTTGACCAAGACCAATGGGTAAAGCCCGGTCTTCATAAGCCTGGTCGTAAAACAGCTCTGGCACAAAATCTTCACGCGGAATCCGCTCAATCGCCCCCAGAACGCGCGCATCGGTAATCCCGTGGCGGCGGAGGTGCATGATCAGGCGAATTTTGTTTGCGTGCAATACGTTCATGGCAGTTTTTAAAGTCGATTATAGAGGGCGAATCACTCATTAAAGTGTGATCTCAACCGCTTTTGAACTCAAGATCACAATATAACATAGTTCGATTAGCCGTGATTGACTTCATGCCACTGCAGGGCGAAGCGCTTGGCGCGTTAAACCACTATTTAATTGACATAATTACAAGGCGCTTATAAGGTGCGCCTGAAAACTGCTATAAGGAATAGAAAATGTCCGCCGCTCATAAAACATTAATTGCCGCTTCTCTGATCGTCTCTGCCACTGCAGCGACCAGCATGGCTTTGGCCAACACCGCAAACGATGTTTTGGGCGCAACCTTTGCCGCTTTGCAAGTCAATGAGGCTGATGCCTGCGTCGACAATCAATTAACACCCCTCGTCTCCAACTGGGTTGCGACCGCGCACCCGCAAGCAGGCGAAGAAAAATTCATGAATGCTTTCTTAGTTGAAGATGCTCTTGCCGCTTGCGAAGCCAATGGCACACGGTCTACCGAATATCGTAGCAAAGGTTTCGATCAAGGTTTCACCGTACGCTTTGATGGCATGACGACGATCAAAGTCGGCAACGCGACCTTCTATTCACCAAAAGGCGAAAAGCAAATCGCGTTTGTAATCTAAGCTTTTTTCAGTTTTTCGAGCCCGCCCATATAGGGTTTTAAAACATCGGGAATCGTGACCGATTGGTCCGCTTCATCCCAATAGTTTTCTAGGACAGCGATGAGCGCACGACCAACAGCGACGCCCGATCCGTTCAGCGTATGTACAAATTTGGTTTCCTTGCTGCCTTCAGGTTTATAACGCGCCTTCATGCGCCGCGCCTGAAAATCCCAGCAATTGGAACAGGACGAAATTTCGCGATAGGTCTGCTGCCCCGGCAACCACACTTCGATGTCATATGTCTTGCGCGCGCCAAAGCCGGTATCGCCCGAACATAAAATGACGGTGCGATAACTTAAGCCCAATTTTTCTAAAATCGTTTCGGCACATTTGGTCATGCGTTCATGTTCCGCTTCAGACTCTTCGGCCTTCGTGATTGACACCATTTCGACCTTATAGAATTGGTGTTGGCGGATCATGCCTTTGGTGTCTTTACCGGCGGCGCCTGCCTCTTGGCGGAAGCACGGCGTGTGTGCGGTATAACGGCGCGGCAATGTTTTTTCATCGATCATCGAATCCGAAACGATATTGGTCATCGTAACTTCCGATGTCGGGATCAACCAATCACCGCGCGTGGTTTGAAATTGATCGTCTTTGAATTTTGGCAACTGGCCAGTGCCATAC
>DATCRN010000063.1:0-2212 GCA_036568945.1 Alphaproteobacteria bacterium
AAGCGCGAAGGTTAAATACCCTTTTCCCGACCCCATGTCCGCAACATGCGGAATTTTAATATCTGCGACTATCGGTGCGATAAGTTCGATGAATTTATTGATTTGCTTGTATTTGTCTTGTCCGCTTTGCAACACTTTACCATCAGCACCGGTAATGCCTAGCGCATGCAACCATGCTTGACCTTCCGCCGCGATCACACGTTTCTTTTGATGATCGTGCGATAAATTAGGACTTTCCGTGTATGTGGGCTTGTTCTTTTTGCCGCTGGGCCAAGCCATATCGAAGTCTGTCGTAAACAAGGTTGCGACTTTAAACCCGTTTTGCAGCGCATTTGATACGGCATGCCATGCATCTGGTAGTGGAAAGTTTTTAACGATGTCGCGCGTTTTATGCTGGAACGTAAAACTTAAATTCGGCTTTTGCTTGATGAGCACCGGGCGGATGATGATTTTTTTCAAACTCTCGTCATGCCCTTTATATCCAGCCAGCTGCAGACGCACGAAAATCGCGCGTTTCTGCGCGTCCTGCGCCACGCTTAAAAAGTCTGGGAGGGATGGATTTGGCATCTTTCTTTTGCTTTCCGGTTTGGTCTAGGCTGTTTTATGCGTAATCCGATGTGGCAAGGTCAATGGCATCTATTTTAATCATCGAAGATTCAGAAGAAACCGCTTTTATTCTGACCCATCAGTTGGAATCTTTGGGCTGCCGGATCACGACCACACCGACGGCTACACAAGGCTTGGTGGAATTGGAAACCAATCTCTTTGATCTTGTCCTTATGGATCTGCGCTTGCCCGATATGGATGGGATCGAAGCCACATCCCTTGCCCGCAGGTTCACCAAGGTCCCGATTGTAGGCTTAACCGCCGATCTATCCCCGACGCAGAAAGCCAAAGGCCTTGCGGCCGGTATGAACGATATGCAGATTAAAACCCTGCAGCGCGAGGATTTGCGGGCAATCTTGGTCCGTTTTGTCCCCGATGACCCGTCCAAAACTTGCTATAATGCCTGACAATCCGGTATTTTGCCGGCCATGTCGATTAATCGCCGTCATTTCTTAATTTCCGGGGCCGCAGCAGCGGCCTCAAGTATATTGGATGTGCAATCGGCTTTTGCAGCAGTCACAGGGCTGCAATACGCTGTCATTGATTTTAAGACAGGTAAGGAATTGGTGACGCAAAAGGCGCATACACGGCGCCACCCCGCCTCCTTAACCAAGATCATGGCGCTTTATATCGTTATGCGCGCTATGTCGGACGAAGATCTTGATTTCAACTTAAACACCCAAGTGTTGTTTCCGCGCGATCTTACTATTCGGGGCGGGCTCGCCAAATTCGAAGCTATGGATCGCGGCCATAAATACAAAGCACGCGATTTGCTAATCGGTGCAGGATCACGATCGGATGCGTACAGCGTCACGTGCCTTGCCATTCATGTGAGCAAATTGCTCGATTGGGGCAGTGGTACCAATGACAGCCAAAATAAATTCGTCGATCGCATGAATTATCACGCGAACCGCTTAGGCATGAAAGATACGCATTTTGCCGTGATTACAGGCCGCCCGCATCCCAACAATTATTCTACCCCGGCCGATATCGCAAAATTGGTCGCTGCCTTGCAACGCGAAACACCGAATCTCGCTGAGATCGCGCTAGGTCAAGCGTCTTTTGATATCCATGCCATTTCAGGATCCCGTACCCACACATCGGGTTTGTTGCGTAGAAATCCGAACAATATTCATTTCGCCAAGACAGGTTTTACCAATGCGGCGGGGCGCTGCCTTGCCACCTATTCCACCGTCAATGGCCGCCAAATGGTGAGCGTGGTTTTCGGCGCGAAAAGCGAAAGCGAGCGCAGCTCTGTTACTTGGAATATTTTGAAAAAAGCAGCACCGCTCTAAGCGCCGATCAATTCGCGCACAACCCCTAAAAGCACATCCTGCTTAAACGGTTTCATCAGCACATATTCCACGCGGGGTTTTACCGTTTGCACAGCTGTGTCTGCCGTAACAGTGCCCTTGCTACCGCCGGAAATAGCGATGATTTTGGGGCGCACACCTTTTGCTGTCGTATGGATATGATCGATCAGATCAATCCCGTCTTTATTACCCGGCATAATAAGATCAGTGACGACCAGGGCAATCCGTTGATTGGGATCATCCAGAATAGCTGTCGCTTCCTCATATGTATGAGCGCTGATGACTTCGTAACC
>DATCRN010000064.1:0-13269 GCA_036568945.1 Alphaproteobacteria bacterium
CCGCATGATCGGCCGATTGATGCCTGCCGGTATTCCGATGCCGGGGCAGATGATGGCGCATCAGCATGCCTATGAAAACCTAGGCGCACGCGCAGGATAACCGCGCGTTTTCAAGGTAAATGGTTAACAGGGTGAAATCCACAATCCTGTTAACCATTTTTCCGTAAAAAACTTCCTTTTCCCGCCACTGGCCGCTAAAACCGATGATAAGCAAAAACGGTAGGCAGTATGGCAGGGGATCAAATCGAGGCCGAAGACCAAGTCGCGCAAGACACAGTCAGTGCCCACAAAAAATTCGTCAAGGATTTGAAAAACGCAGTCGATTTCGCGCGTGATCCGGCGCGCCGCGGCACGCAAGCCTATTTAGCGCTCACGCAATTGCAGGTCATCATCAATGAAGGCGGCCAGAATATTTGGGAAGATTACAGCTATAAGCTGGCAGGCTTTACCGGTCGCGCGCAATTCGAAACACATGCTCGTCGCGAGGCAATGCATGCAGCCATCGAAAATTTTCGCTTAGCGGAACATGACAAAGGCGTGATCGCCACCATCGATACAATCGATATGCATTCTTATTACGGCATGGAACTGGCGTGGGACATGATCCTTTCTACCGGAAAGCCGTTATTCGCCGATGATACATACAAACCCTTGGGGCTGACGCGCGATGCGTTTATGGCCCATATGCGGGAATCGCATATCGATTGCGCCGCGCAAAAGGCGCGCATTGCCCTTGAAGAAGTGATGAATGGCACATTGACGGATGCCGGGCATGCCTTGGTTAAAAGCATTCGCGACAAGCATTTTGCCGCACTCGGGATAGACTCGATTGATGACGCTGTGGCGACCAGTTTGCAATTCACCGCGGAGACGTTGGATGTCATTGAAAGCGCCTACGCAAGACGCCAGGTACAAAATCATCTGCGCATCGCGGATGCTGCCAAGAAAGACGGCGATATCGTTGCCTATGCGATGAATTTGGCTGAGGCTTGGGATCTTGTAAATAACGATGAAGATCTCCGTCAAAGCCCAGAGACATTCAAAGATACGAAATACAATGCGGTGGCGTTGCTGGATGCATGCGCGCGTGCAACTGAGACTGTTTTACGTCATTATTTGGAACTGGTTAAGGGTAAAGGCAATAATTTCCAGTCCTATACCGATCTAATACAAAACTTAAACCGCCTGCGCGAGGTTTTGCATTACGATGTCGAGCCGAACTTGGTTGATCCGCGTGCGGATTATTGGTTTCAGGATGTTTTTCATGAATATCAGTGCGCGTCGCTGGCGCATTTCTTGGCGGATGCGCATGCCACTCGTGGGGTTGCGGTTGCCAATGTCGCCCTCCTAAGCGCCAAGGGTGCTCATGCCAGCAATCTTGAAAAAATGCTGGATTACAACCGTATGAACACGGCGATTCAGCATTTCGGCAAGGCTTATATCATGCTGGATGATACGCAGCGTCTCGCTGAATTGGGGTTGGATGCAAATGCTATTCACAATCTTATGGCGCAGACAGCGGCGTCCATTGCCAATGATCATTGGGATAAATCCTTCTTAGTCGGTGCGGACAATCAAGAAGTCTTGGACCTGTTCCCAGATCTTTATGATGCAACGGCACATCTGCGCGGTACGGATGAAGAGGCGCATTTGGATTTTACGCGCAAAGAAGCGTTTGCGCGGGAACGCCTTTTGCTGGTCCGTGGGGCGGAGCAGGCTTTGGCCAAAACGCTGATCTGTCTGCCGGATCAATTTGGCGTTCATCCATTGTTGGAGGAAGCATTTGATTATCTGGATCAGGCCGAGACGGATATCAACAATGAAAAATTCCTCAAGAAAAGCGGTCTTACAGCGGCGATGGCGCAGGGCTTCGATCTAAAAAAAGACGTGATAAGCATGGTGCAACAATGGCGTGATGCTTTGGACGAAGACTATGGGAAGATTTCCGCGCGTTTTGCGCGTATGACGGATGTGACCTTGCGTCTTGCTCATTTTGAAGAAGATGGCAACCAGGACGCGATTACCATGTTCCTGCATTACGCAGATGCCCAAGACATGGATGACGTGCACGAACGTCATGTCGGTTTGGCACGCGAGATGGTAATCGACACGCTAGACCAATTATCGGACGACGATTTAGACCTAGCCTATCAATATGAGCGTGCCGAAGATTTATTGAACGCAGTCAGTGTCATCAACCCGGAAGATCCAGATAATAAATTTGTTTTTAAGCGGATCACAGGCTTGGATTTCGATGCATTCCATCAGAAATTCGAGAAACTAAAAGTCAAATCTGACAATACCATTACGCGCGTGCGCATCACATTTGATGCCGTGGCACGATCCAAGGATGTTCTACAACGCGCAATGGATCCCAAAAATGCCGGTGAAGTCGCCTATGATTTGATCGACGGTCTTGCGTATCAATTGCGGCGCGATGGGAGTTCCATTTTAGATCCTAACGTTCTGGCGCAGGTGGGTTTACGCCCGCAAGAACTTAAAACCATTTTATATGGTCACGCGATCCAGGCTGCGCGGGCCTGTATTGCACGCGCGCAAGACAAAGATGGCTATGTCGTCACGCTTAAAAATTGGCGGGAGCACCCATTTGGAGAATTACAAGGCGCCTTTATGTGGGTTATGCGCATGCCGCATTTCAGCCTGGAAGACGCACCTTATCAGGCAATCGGATTCTTAAGTCGTCATGATTTCCAGGATACGATGCGCGATGCCCTATTGGATTTAACCGCACAATTAGAACAAGCTGCTTTGCATGAAGGGGCCGGGCGCGGTGCCCGTGAATATTTAAAGGCACTTGATGAGGTTCGCGCTGGATATCGCGCCTTAGGACTTGAAGATAAAGAGGATATTTTGCGCATGTCGACCTTTAATAAGGTCGAAGGCGGGCGCATCACGATTGATACGACACAGCGTGCCATCAAAGGTATGGGCAAGGCCGCAATCAATAATGTTATGCGGGATGCTTGGAAAAATGCGCCGATTGATTCCAAGGATCCGGACGATTGCAAAGATTCCGAAGATCCGGCGAACGCCAATGTGAAATTCGGAAACCCAAAATCCTATCGTTATAAAGGATTGATGGGGATCATGGACTTTGCCCGCAATATGCAGACAATGGATTGGGCTCTGGCTGATCCGAACCAGGAAATTGTCTTCATGCTGGATTCCGTCGTGCGCGGCCGTGTGGAGCGTGCGCTGGCCTGGTACATGAAATCGCCGGGCGAGCCAAGCCGTGCCATTCGTTTGGCAACCGCGCTGGAACGCTTGAACCAAAGCCATAATTTGGAGGCGACATCGTGGTTCAACGATTTATTCGAGCAATATGAATTCACCGATTACCGCGCCTTCGTTGAAATGGCAGCCATCACGCGTGTTACGCAAATCATCAAGCGTACCAATGAAATGTTGTCGACCATCAAACCGGAAGACGCGGGTAAGGACCAAGGCCTCCATTTGACCATCGCGCGTGATCTGCGCCGCATTGGATCCAGTGTCAAAATGGGCTTTATGACCGAAGCACAAAAACAAGGTTTGCTCGATAATCTAGGCGTCAACCCCGATTGGGTCGATACGACCATGGCGCTTAATGCGCAGCTGGCGTTGCCGCTGTTGATATCGCAGGTCCAGGACCCGACCTTGCACGACCAAAAACGATTGCATCTTTTGCAGGAAATCGAATTCTTCGTCGATAAGATCGGCCCCGAAGGCGTCAAGCATGCCAAGATCAAACCGCAGAATCTGGCGAATTTAAAGGACCATACGTATGCGCGTATGGCATCCCATCAAATCTTCGACGATTTGTTCCGTGGCACTCCAGAATGTGTGCGCGAAGGTACCGTGCAAGCGCACGAAACATTGTCGCTGATCATTGATGGCGCCTTGCCGGAACATCCGACCCAAGCCAAAGAAAGCCGCCTTAAAGATTACAATCTATTGCGTACCTTAGGCCTGTCGGATCGCGAAGCAGATGCGTATGGCATGCTGGGGGATTATATTTTCCCGTACCAGTGTCTGTCACACCTGGAATTATTCCAACCGGAACAAATCAATTCGATTTATAGCCTGCTTTTCTCGCTCTACGACCATGGTCGTCATAAAAAGATTGATTACCGCACACCGGAGACGCTCAAAAAACTGGGTGTGCCGCAATGGGAAGAGTTCCGCGAGCGCGTGGATGAGCGCATTTTAGAAGTTCTTGGTCATTTCTCCCAAACAATGGTGCAGCCGGTGCAGGACTTAAGCATGCTGCGCAATGAATGGAATTACGTTACGCAACTGATGGATGTTTCGCGCATCCAAAGCACGGCCACGCCTGAGCAGTGGCAAGAACATCAATTGCTCACGCGCGCGCAATTCAACGATGTGATGTTATCCGCCTATATGAGCATCGTACCGCATGATGGTCGCATCGGCATTTTGTCGAACACATGCGAGATCGGGACGCGCCCGGCCTTCCGCCTCAAGCCTGCGAATTTAGCTTAAACGGCCTTCTTGATTTTGGCATGCAAATACGCGCTGACCTGGTCCAGCGCGATGCGTTCTTGCGCCATCGTATTGCGTTCGCGCACCGTGACGGTGCCATCAGCCACCGTTTGATCATCGATCGTGAAGCAGTAGGGCGTGCCGATTTCGTCCTGACGGGCATAACGCTTGCCGATATTTTGTTTGATATCGAGTTCGACGTTAAATTCCTCCCGCAGTTCCATATAGAGTTTGGTCGCCAGAATTGGATGTTGATCCTTGGCGGTCAGCGGCAGGATCGCAGCCTTGCGAGGCGCCACGGCGGGATGGAAATTCAAATACACACCCGATGGGCGGTTTGGATCGACCGTGTAGGCTTCGCAGAGCAGGGCCAAGACACCACGCGTTAAGCCCGCCGCCGGTTCGATCACGTGCGGGGTAAACCGTTCGTTGGTGACAGGGTCGAAATAATCGAGTTTTTGGCCCGAATGTTTCGTGTGTTGGCTGAGATCGTAGTCAGTGCGGTAGGCGATGCCTTCGAGTTCGCCAAAGCCTGGGTCGGTGAACGGGAATTTGTATTCGATATCGAAGGTGCCTTTGGAATAGAAGACCAGTTCGTCCTGGCCGTGTTCGCGCATTAGGATGTTGTCACCGGACAAGCCTAAGGCCTGCCAGAATTTTTGGCGTTCGACCTTCCAGAAATCGAACCACATTTTGGCATCTTTCGGATGGCAGAAGAATTCCATTTCCATCTGCTCGAACTCGCGCGAGCGGAAGACGAAGTTGCGTGGATTGACCTCATTGCGGAACGCTTTGCCGATTTGCGCAATCCCGAATGGCACGCGCACGCGGGATGAATCTACGACGTTTTTGAAGTTGATGAAGATCCCTTGCGCCGTCTCACCGCGCAGATAGGCGATATTGTCATCAGATGCGACCGCACCGATTTTGGTTTCAAACAGAAGGTTGAAGGCACGCGGTTCAGTTAAACTACCAGGAGCCTTCGCGTCAGGCCCAATAGCTCTATCAAGGCGCTGCAAAACAAAATCATCTGTAAAATTAAATTTTTGATACTGCGATAAATCAGTGTCTAGGCCTAACTTCTTTAATCTATGAACTGCTTCCTCATCAGTAGTTTCATTTTCAAAAACTACAAATCGCGTAACAGGAATCAGAGAATTCATATTTACAAGTGCAAATAGATGGTCTGCTCGATACCGTTTTTTGGTTTCTTTGCAATCGACCATCGGGTCGGCAAAGCCGCCCACATGGCCGGAGGCCACCCAAACTTTCGGATTTTGAATGATTGCACTATCGAGGCCGACCATTTCCACCGGCTCGCCATCGGGGCCGATGGGGGGCGTTAAGACCATGGATTTCCACCACAGATCGCGCAGATTGTTTTTGAGCTCAACACCCAGCGGGCCGTAATCCCAGAATCCGTTAATACCACCGTAAATATCGGATGCGCCAAAAATAAAACCACGGCGCTTACAAAGAGAAACGATATCTTTCATCGTCTCGGTCGGCGTTTTTTCGGTCACGGATGTTTCCACTTGGGCGGCAGCTTGGTTCATGTCTCTAATTTCTAATGTTGATCAGTTCGGGGCGCGTTGTTGGATTAGGCCTTGCACATAGCCATCATCAATGCGCGGATCGCTAATGGAACGGCGCAGTTCGGTATCCGGTACGCCTTTGTAGACTTGTTTCTTTTTCGGCTCGTCTTTTTTAGTGTCTTGCGGTGCAAACGGATTGGGAATGGCGATGTCTTTATCCTCGGAATCCGGGATGCCGTCTTTATCCGCATCCAATAATTCTGCGGCGGTGGGGAATGGCTCAACCGGCATTTCGGAAAGGCCGCTATTGCCGTTAAAATCGTCCTTATTCTTGTTGGATACAGAATTGGTCGCGCGTTTGATGGTTTCATCGGACGCGGTCGTGGCAAATAAGGGTTTGTACTCAACAGCCTGGGCCGATACGGCAAACAGACAGGTGGTTGCAAAAATCAGGGCAGCTAGGCGCATAAATCTATTCTCCAATATCAGGGGGATACGCTACCATGCCAGGCGTGGAAAAGAAAACACCCATCATCAGCGTTTTGGCGGAAAATCAAGCCCGGGAGGCTTTGGATTTCCTCAAAATCAGCGGCCGTTCCTATGGGCCGGAGGATATTGAAAAGCTGATGTCCGGGTTTACATCCGGCATGTGGCGGTTTGTAACGGCCAGCGTTGATGGGCATATCGTCGGCTGTTTTTATTTGAACCGGACGCCTAAGTACCGTGTTTATCAGGCTTTGAAAGTACCGGAATTACAGGATTTACGCGTTCTGCCGGATTCCAGGCGGCAAGGCATTGGCAGGACCCTAGTGGAATATGGCGAGGCGATCGCGCGCGATTTGGGCGCACCCGGTTTGGGCATGTCGGTTGGCCTATCGCCCGATTACGGGGCGGCGCAGCGCCTGTATGCCGATATGGGATATTTGCCGGATGGCAACGGGATTACGTATGATCGCGAGCCCGTCGCCAAAGGCCAAAGAATCGCATTGGATGACGATGCTTGTTTGATGCTTATTAAATTGTGGGGGTAGTGATGGCAAAGTGGGTTTACGGGTTTGGCGGCGGTAAAGCTGACGGCGATGCCACATTGAAAAACCTGTTGGGGGGCAAGGGCGCGAACCTCGCCGAAATGTCATCCATCGGATTACCCGTTCCGCCCGGCTTTACCATCACCACAGATGTTTGCACGTATTTCTACGCTCATAAAAATGAGTATCCGTCCGATCTGACCAAACAGGTTGAAGAATCTCTACATCAAATTGAAAAAGCAACCGGCCATAAATTCGGCGATCCCAAAAATCCGTTGCTCGTTTCCGTGCGTTCCGGCGCGCGCGTGTCGATGCCGGGGATGATGGATACGGTGTTAAATCTGGGCCTAAACGATGTGACGGTTGAAGGACTGGCCCAGAAGTCAGGCGATGCGCGGTTTGCGTGGGATTCTTACCGCCGCTTTATTCAGATGTATGCCGATGTCGTCTTGGGCGTGGACCATCATGAATTTGAAGATGTCATCGATACGTATAAGCGCCGTAATGGGGTAAACGAAGATACGGCGATCAGCGCCGATCAATGGAAGAAAATCGTCGGCGAATATAAAACGATCGTGAAGGACGGTATTGGCCGCGATTTTCCGCAAGATCCCAAAGAGCAATTATGGGGTGCAATTGGGGCGGTGTTTAAATCCTGGATGGTTGCACGCGCGATCACCTATCGCCAAATTCATAACATCCCCGAAGATTGGGGTACGGCCGTCAACGTGCAAGCGATGGTGTTTGGTAATATGGGGAATGATTGCGCGACGGGCGTGGCCTTTACCCGCGATCCGTCCACTGGCGAAAATTTTTTCTACGGCGAATATCTGGTCAATGCGCAAGGCGAAGATGTCGTGGCCGGCATTCGCACACCGCAACAGCTGACGATCAAAGCCAAAGAGCGTGAAGGATCGACATTACCCGCGATGGAAGAAGTCATGCCGGGCGTGTTCAAACAACTGTGCGATGTCCGCAAGATCTTGGAAAAACATTACCGCGATATGCAGGATATCGAATTCACCGTGCAGCAAGGCACGCTGTACATGCTGCAAACAAGGTCCGGTAAACGCACGGCGGCGGCTGCCTTCAAGGTTGCGGTTGATATGGTGAACGAAGGGCTGATTAGCAAAGAAGAAGCGATTTTGCGCGTCGACCCGGCAAGCTTGGATCAATTACTGCACCCGACATTGGACCCTGAAGCCAACCGCATTGTGATTGCCAAGGGCTTGCCCGCCAGCCCAGGCGCGGCCACGGGCAAAGTTGTTTTTACGGCGGATGAAGCCGAAGTGTGGGCCAAACGCGGCGAACCCGTTCTGCTCGTCCGTGTGGAAACGTCCCCTGAAGATATTCACGGCATGCATGCGGCGAGCGGCATCATCACGTCGCGTGGGGGTATGACATCCCACGCAGCTGTGGTTGCGCGTGGTATGGGCCGCCCCTGTGTCGCTGGCGCTGGATCATTGGTGATCGATGTGAAGGCCAAGACCATGAAAGTCGGCGAGCACACGATTAATGAAGGTGACGTGCTGACCATTGATGGCGCAGCAGGGGCTGTGATCTTAGGTGCGATCCCGACGGTCCAAGCAGAACTCTCCGGCGATTTTGCGACGCTTATGGGGTGGGCTGATGCAAGCCGCCGCATGGGTGTGCGGGCGAATGCCGAAACTCCGCTCGATGCCAAAACCGCACGCCATTTTGGTGCGGAAGGCATTGGTCTATGCCGTACTGAGCACATGTTTTTCGATCCGGCACGGATTCAGCGCGTGCGTGAAATGATTTTTGCCGAGGATGTCGCGGGCCGCGTTGCTGCCCTGGATCATCTGAAACCATTCCAGAAGGGCGATTTTAAATCCTTGTTCCGCATCATGTTGGGGCTTCCTGTCACGGTTCGTCTGCTTGATCCGCCTTTGCATGAGTTTCTGCCGCAAACCGATGCGGACATCGCAGCCTTTGCTGGTTTGGCGAAGCTCACAGAAAAGCAAGTGCGTCAGCGCCTAAGCCAATTGCATGAATCCAACCCCATGTTGGGTCACCGCGGTTGCCGCTTAGGTATCACATATCCAGAGATTTACGAGATGCAGGTGCGCGCGATTTTAGAAGCGGCGACCGAAGTTGAAAAAGAAGAGGGCCAAGGCGTGATCCCGGAAATTATGATCCCGCTGGTTGCAACGCGTAAGGAGCTTACAATCCTAAAGGATATGACGGATCGGGTCGCTAAAGAACTCGGTGTCAAAAATTATTTAGTCGGCACCATGATCGAATTGCCGCGCGCGGCTTTGATGGCTGATGATATTGCGCATGATGCGGCCTTCTTTAGCTTTGGCACGAATGATTTGACGCAGACGACATTGGGGCTATCCCGCGATGATGCAGGGAATTTCTTGCCTGCCTATCAAGATGCCGGAATTTACGCGCGTGACCCGTTCGCGACCTTGGATCAACAGGGCGTAGGTCAGTTGATTGAAATCGGTGTGGAACGCGGGCGTAAAACGCGCAGCGATCTTAAAGTCGGGATTTGCGGCGAACACGGCGGCGATCCGGACTCAATCCATTTCTGTGAGCGCACAGGATTGGATTATGTGTCGTGCTCACCTTACCGCGTGCCCATAGCGCGATTGGCTGCGGCGCAGGCAGCCATCAAAAATAAGAAGGTTTCGCCACTTAAGAAAGCCGTTAACGCCTAAATTTGACGCGCTTTCGCCGTTTGTTTTACATTACCCCTCTTTATGGAGGGGTATGATGGCAGATCAAGTTCGCGCAAAAACATCATTTACAGCGGTTATGGGCACAGCCATGGCTGCAGGCCTGGTTGGCTTGTTTGTATGGGGCGGATTACGCATGGGCGATCCGGTTTGTACGCAGAATGCGGTGCTGAATGAAGGCATTCAACCTGAACAATTAAAGCCGGGAAAATATCTTGGGGCAGGTGAGTTGCCTAATGGCCGTTCCTGTACCCTTATTGTGCAATAGTTTTAAGCGCGAAGCTCTACAATTCGCGGTGCTTGCATAAAACCGAGCGTGCCTGAGTGGCTGTAGCGGTCGACGAAACTTTCAATAGCCGGATGTTCGCGCGTGTCTTGAAACACATCGCTATGTTCCTTGGAATTAAGGCACGAGACATGTTTTAAAATCCGTTCTTCCTGTTTACCTAAATCGCCTTCCGACCAGGCAAGCGCGCGGGCCATAATGCAGAAGCGGTGTTTGTCTTCGTCGGCTGTTATCTTTTTGTACATGTCTTCGGGATGTTTAGGGGCCAAAAAGTCATCGTGCAGGATTTGCAACTGATGTGCGGAGAAATGCACGTATTCTTTATATTCATGCAGGAGATCAAGTTCTGCGGCGGTGAGTTCGCCATCCGCCATGGCGAAGGCGAATAATGCGCGCCACATATAAAACTCGGAATCCGGCATAGGTGCTCTGGGTAAGGCCATAAGAAACCAACGTGCTTAATACGCGTAAGTTCCTTTTAAACCGGCTTGGATTTCGGCCAGCGGCTATAGGAGCGTTCGATCAAATAGCCAAACGGAGAATCGTCCGGCTTCAAAACATGATCGGCGAAAGGGGATGCCGGCACGTTCATTTCGGGCGGCAACAACCATTGCAGCGCTGTAAAGCCTGATCCTTGTTTGACGGACTGGATAGCCTCTGGCGAGTCTTCCCAGACGATCATGCGTCTTGGGTCATTGTCTTGAAGAATGGCACCCGTCTTACGCAGCAATTCTAAGGCAACATGCCGGAAATAAGCGGGGTCCGGCTTGCGCGGCAGCTTGGGAAATTTGGTAAGCTCGGTCGCATCCATGATAAAATCAAAATCATCACGCGTAAGGCCAACCGCATTCAAATTGAAATCCAAGGTTATTTGGCTGCCGTTAGTCGCTATGGCAACCGGCAAATTACGCTTGCGCCATTCTTTGATGGTCAGACGGATATCACGGCGCGGCTGCAATTTTTCAGGCACGTTGATATAGGCGTGATCGCACTCAGCGATATAATCATCGATGGTTAATTTGACGTCGGGATATTGGGATGCGAAATGATTGAAGATGGCGCGATCACCGCGGCCATGCAAAATTGTCCAATCGTTCGCCGTGATGTCATGGTCGAAATGAGTCTTGATCAAAATCTCATTTTTGCGGCGGTGACGCGGTTCGCTATGCACAAAGACGCCGTCTACATCGCAAATCAATGCGGCGGCGACCTCGTGAACGGTCCTTTTATCAATCATGATAGGGACTTTAGGCCCGATACATCTTAAGGGTCAAGAAAATTGACATAATAAACCGTAGATCTTTATAAAGGGCGGATGAATTTTGATGCCATTTTAGCCCCTTTGTTCGACCGCACGTTGGCCTATCCCATGGCGACTGCGGGCTTGCGGTTTAAGACCTATGGGGCGGCTGTTGTCTTATCACCGGAGGTGCTGAGGCATGGATTGCAAATCGCTGGGCGTCTATCGCGTGTTTTTAATGCCAAGGCGGATATTGGTCATTTGATCACGTTGACCGAACATATTGATGACATGGTGGATGCAGCATATCCCGCAGAAATTTTGCAAGCCGGTGCCACCGGCTTGGGCGATATACCGTCCCCTTTCTTGTTTAATGAAAAGTTTGTTGATCCGATTTATTTTAGCACGCTGCAGCGGTTACATTTTGGCGGTATTGTTCCAGGTCACGTGTCTGTCAATTTCAGCAATCTTTTTGCTGACCTTTGCCGTGAAAAGGCAGATATGCAGATGCGTTATGCGGATGGTGACGATCACGTCACACGCATAGATATTGCCAAAAATAATTTGGAATTATCGGGTGTATTCACAACATTCTTCTACAGTTTCTTATCGCCATCCCAAAAATTGATCGATCAAAAAACACCAATCACGAAACACGATGTGGCCGCAGCTTATCCGCAAATGTACCGCTTAAATTATACAATGCAGTATATCGACGATCTGCGCGACATCATGATTGATCTTGCGGATGAGGTGCGTACTGGATGTCCGACATCCAACATCGTTTTAGCATACGGCATGCCGCATAATACAGCCCGCCATATCGTGATGAAATCCTGGAGTGAGAAATTATCCAAAATGGATAATGTGCGCATATCCGATTTGCCCATCGTATTGCAAAGCGGCATTAAAGCCGCAGGCATTCAGGCAATGCAGGAAATCGGCAGTTTAGAAGGTGTTATGACACGCGGTATTTTAGGATCGTTTTGGCGCAATACACTGCGTGAAGGGTTCATGACACCTAATCATCAGACATATCAAGAAAATCTTACGCATAATCAGACGAAATATTTGGCGCTTAAAGCGTCACTGGTATAAGCCCTGCTTTAGGCGCCAAGTCCAGTGAATCATGCCGTAGTATCGCAAGGCCGCGCCTGCCTTGACTGGACCTCATATCTCCAATCAAATTGCCACCAGCTAAAAGATCGGTGAAGGCGCGTTGCGCTTCACCGGGAATATCGACGGTATAAAGCCCTCGTTTGGAAAGGCCGCGGTGGTGCATGCGCGACGTGAGCTCTTGTCCCAGATAACAACCTTTACTAAATGACACAGCATTTAAGTTTTCTAGGCCTAGATCGGCGACCGTATCATTTTCCCAAGCAATGTCGCGACTACCATCAGGGATAGTCAAATCAATACGCAGACGGTCATAGTTTTCAAAATCGGCGGCTTGCAGATCACCGGTTGGTGCACCGAGGCTGCGATAGCCAAGCTTGGGATTGCGTGGATCGGCAATGAAACCATTTGGCGTTTCATCGGTACCCCAAGCAACGGCAACTTGGACCGGAATCAAATCAAGAGTGACATTTTTGCGCAAGGTGAACATGCGCAGACGGCCCAATAAATCTTCTGCCCGCGCGCTTTCGGCTTCAATCCAAATGGCGCCATCCTGATACCATAGGAAAAAATCGTAATGAAGCTTGCCCTGGGCGGTTAGGAGCAGGCTGTAGAGCAGGGGGTTGGCAGGGCCCAATTGGTTCAAATCCTGTGTAATCATGCTCTGTAAAAAAGCATGCGCATCGGGGCCGGAGGCCGAAACCACCGCCCGATTGGGTAAAAACGTGTAAAATCCCTTTGTCATCGGGTTCCTTTATGGCACAAAAGCCGTGTCATGAAAAAGATCCTGTTTATCACCGCAACCCGCATTGGTGATGCCTTGTTTTCGATCGGCCTTTTAGACCATATCGTAAAA
>DATCRN010000065.1:0-2889 GCA_036568945.1 Alphaproteobacteria bacterium
GGCCAAGTGGCCTTCCGTTATTGCGATGCTTGGGGCCAACAAAATGTCGACGTTAATGGGTCGAGCGATGCGATTGCAGGTGTCTACAACGAAACAAAAACAATTTTGGGCATGATGCCGCATCCTGAAGATGCGACTGACGCAACCTTGGGCAACGCAAGCGCCATGCCGTTCTTCCAAAGCATTGCAAGTATATTGAGGTAATATGGGTCAGCCCTTACAAAAGCTTCCTGAAACCTTTGCCGAGCCGGCTGTAAATGCCGATCTTGCGAAAGGCTTTGGGGTGAATGCAGAAGAATATGCGCATATTCTGAAAATTTTGGGCCGTGATCCGACCTATACCGAACTCGGTATTTTTTCGGTCATGTGGTCGGAGCATTGCTCGTATAAATCCTCTCGCCATTGGCTGGCAAAACTACCGACCAAAGCGCCGTGGGTCATTCAAGGACCCGGCGAAGGTGCCGGCGTAATCGACATCGGCGACAATCAAGCAGCGATTTTCAAAATGGAATCGCATAACCATCCGTCCTACATCGAACCCTATCAAGGTGCCGCGACCGGCGTTGGCGGTATTTTACGCGATGTATTTACGATGGGCGCACGCCCTGTTGCGAATTTAAATGCGCTGCGTTTTGGTGATCCGTCGCATCCGAAAACGCGTCAGTTGGTGGCAGGCGTCGTTAAAGGCATCGGCGACTACGGTAACTCCGTCGGTGTACCGACCATTGGCGGCGAAACCAATTTTCATGCAGCTTATAACGGCAATATTCTTGTCAATGCGATGACCGTTGGCGTCGCCGATCAAGACAAGATTTTCTATTCGCGCGGCGCAGGCGTCGGCCAACCTGTCGTTTACGTCGGATCCAAAACCGGACGCGATGGTATCCATGGCGCCACCATGGCATCCGCCGAGTTTGACGATGATGCCGAAGAACAACGCCCGACGGTTCAGGTCGGCGATCCGTTCACCGAGAAATTGCTGCTTGAAGCATGCCTAGAGCTGATGACCACCGATTGCATCGTATCCTTGCAAGATATGGGCGCGGCAGGCCTCACCTCATCGTCCGTCGAAATTGCAGCCAAAGGCGAAATCGGTTTGGTATTGGATCTTGATAAAGTGCCGATGCGCGAAACCGGTATGGTACCCTATGAAATCATGCTGTCGGAATCGCAGGAACGAATGCTGGTGATTTTGAAACCAGGCAAAGAATCCGAAGCACAAAAAATCTTTGAAAAATGGGATCTTGATTTTGCTGTCATCGGCACGACTGTTGAGCGCCGTTATTTAACCTTAAATATGTATGGTCGTACTTGGTGCGATATTCCGGTGCCCCCGCTTGTCGAAGAAGCGCCTAAATATGTGCGCCCGACCTCTCCATTCCCGGTGCCTGCCGCGGTGAAATCGGAATATACGAGACTGCCTGAAGGCGGTCTTGCAGAAGCGCTTAAAACACTCATCGCATCGCCAGATGTCGCATCCAAAAAATGGATCTATGAACAATATGATCCGTTAGTGCGCGGTGAAACGCGTTTCGGTCCTGGTGCAGCAGATGCCGCTGTCGTTCGTGTCGATGGCACACAAAAGGCTTTGGTGATGACATCGGATTGCACGCCACGTTACGTACAGGCCAACGCACGCGATGGCGCCATCCAAGCCGTCGTCGAAAGCTGGCGCAATATTACAGCAACAGGCGGACGCCCCTTAGCGATCACCAATAACCTCAATTTCGGCAATCCGGAAAAGCCGGAGATCATGGGACAGATTGCAGATTCTATCGATGGTATGCGCGAAGCTTGTTTGGCGCTCGATTACCCTGTCGTATCGGGCAATGTGTCGCTTTACAATGAAACAAATGGCAAAGCTATTTTGCCAACACCCGTCATTGGCGGCGTCGGCATTATTGATGATGCGCGTAAATCCGTGGGCCTCACCTATGGTGAAGGGCAGACATTATTACTAATCGGCGGCGCTTGCTCGCATTTGGGGCAGTCCTTATTCGTGCGTGAAATTTATGGTGCCGAAACTGGTGGCGTGCCGCCGATTGACTTAGGCGATGAAAAACAAACCGGCGATGCCGTACGCAAAATGATCCATGATGGTCTCATCACCGCTTGCCACGATGTGAGCGATGGCGGTGTTTTAGTCGCATTGGCTGAAATGGCGATCAAATCCAATCTGGGCGCGCATTTGAACGCCTGTATTGACGACGCTGGATTCTGGTTTGGAGAAGACCAAGGCCGTTATATCGTGGCCACTTCTGCACCTTTAAACAAAATCAATGTGCCCCATATTGTATTGGGCAATACAGGAGGCGACGACGTTGCAGGCGTGACTGTTCACGAATTACGTCAGCTCAACGAAAATTGGCTTCCGGATTATATGAGCGGTCAGAATTGATCATGGCGATGGATGCTGCAAAAATCGAGGCTATGCTTCGCGACGGTATTCCTGGCGCGGATGTAGAACTAAAGGACCTCCGCGGCGATGGCGATCATTATGCCGCGATCGTAACGGCAGCGGCATTTGCCGGAAAATCTCGCATCGAACAACACCGCATGGTACAACAGGCATTACAAGGAAAACTAGGCGGGGAATTGCACGCGTTGCAAATTCACACCCGTGTGAAGGAGTAGATAAATGACCAATCCGCAATTCGATCAAATTCAAAAAGACATCAATGAAAATGACGTCGTCCTGTATATGAAGGGCACACCCGTTTTCCCGCAATGCGGATTTTCAGCAGCCGTCGTTCAAATCTTGTCGCTGTTGCAAGTACCCTTCAAAGGCATCGATATCTTGCCGGATGCCGAATTGCGACAAGCTATTAAAGACTTTACCAACTGGCCAACCATTCCTCAGCTCTACGTAAAGGGGGAATTTATCGGCGG
>DATCRN010000066.1:0-10974 GCA_036568945.1 Alphaproteobacteria bacterium
AGCGCGTGAAGGTGTCATGGAGCAGGTCCGCGCGCGCTTCCGCCCTGAGTTCTTGAACCGTCTTGATGAGATTTTGTTGTTCCGCCGTCTTGGCCGCGCACAAATGAGTTCGATCGTCGATATTCAACTCGCACGTCTGCAAAAGCTTTTGACCGATCGCAAGATCACCATTTCGGTCGATGATGCCGCTCGGAAATTGCTTGGCGATAAGGGCTATGACCCGGCCTATGGGGCGCGTCCCTTGAAGCGTGTGATCCAGACTTATGTGCAAAACCCACTGGCAGAACAGCTGCTGAAGGGCGAGATTCTGGACAATTCGACCGTTCAAATCGGCGCAAAGGGCGACAAACTGACCTTTTCCTCGACTGTGAATAAATCGGCCAAAACCAAAGCCGCCTGATAGACGGCCTGGTTTTAGGGCGATAATCTGCCCCATCACCTTTTAAAAGCGGATGGGGAATTCTATGCGGGCCAATGCATTTGTTTTGGGTTCTGTTGCAATTTTAAGCTTGGGTCTTAGCGCCTGCGGCACGATCATGGATGGCGGTTCGCAAACCGTCGATGTCGTGGTTAAGGGATCACCCAGCGCATTCTGCGAATTCAGCACATCCGTATTTAAAAATGCTGCGACCTTCCCTAATAAAATGATCGTTGAACGCTCGCGCGAAAATCTGGTTGCAGAATGCCGCGGCGAACAAAACAAATATATTAAATTTGAAATCCCATCCGTTCTTACAGCGTCTGGTACAGTCGGCAATGTAGCAACGGGTGTTGTGCCAGGTGTTGCGTATGATGCGGCATCCGGCGGAATGTGGGCTTACCCTGACCCGATCATTGTCGACTTCCGCAAAAACTACGCTAAAGCCGATACCAAACCGGCATGGCCTGGAGAAACTGTGGATGACCAGGTCGACGCAACGCGTATTGGCACCGCCAACATTGTTGCGCCGACACCGGTGCGCATGCAGCCGATTTTAGATGAGCAATTAAATCCGGCCTTGCCCGCAACCCACGCACCGATGGCGAAAAAAGAAGTCATCGATGCCGTGCGTTTGGCCACAGATAAACAACCTGCAGCTGTAAAGGTTGAAACCACAACCACAACGGCCACGGCAACGCCGACAAAGATCACGCCCATGAAGCCGATCGTATCGCCGGAAGATGATCCGGCTGTCCAAAAAGCAAAAGCGGAGGCAAAGGCCAAAGCTGCTGCAGAGGCAAAGAAGAAAGCCGCAGCCAAGAAAAAGGCTGAAGAAGAAGCGAAGGCTAAAAAGGCCGCCGATGAAGCGGCTGCAAAAGCCGAAGCAGATGCCAAGGCTGCTGCAGATGCCGCTGCTGCATCGGCCGCGCAAGCCGCTCCTGTCGTGGAGCCGGCGCCCGGTGCAACCACGACAACCACCACGACCACAACAACGACCGAACCTGCACCAACTGGTCTGACAACGCCGTCCACAACGCCCGATGCGTCAACCACGACAACCACCACCACGACAACGACGGAGCCTGCGCCTACCGAGCCTGCTCCACCAAAAGAGGGCGAGTCTGTCGATCAAATCGAATACTTAAAAGATTAGAAACAAAAAACGCCCGGCAAAAACCGGGCGTTTCTTTTCGTGTACGGGTAAGGCACACAATTCTGTTGATAGATTATAAGGCGCCGCGCCATTCATCCATGCTTAAGACGCCATCGGCATTGGTGTCGTATAAGCGGAATGAGGAAGCAGCAAAACTGTCATTGGTAATACCAGTGCCTTTGACGTCCCAGGTTTGATACAATTTTGTGGCAGTCGCCGTTGTATCGAATTCGGTGGCATCGATACGACCGTCACCATTTTTATCCCAGTAGGTATAGGTTTGATATGTGGTATTGGCAGGTCCGTACCAACGCACTGTATTGAGCTTCCATTCTTCGTCACTCAGGAAACCATCATGGTCGGTATCCCATATGCCGTAAGCATAGGTATAGAATTCATTGGAATCCAAAATGCCGTTATTATTTTTGTCGTAGTCAACGTAATACGTTGTTGTTGTCGTGGTCGTCGATCCATCGGCATTTTTTTGGACCGTCGTGTTGGACGTGGCTGGTGTCAGGCTGGAAGCTTGAACGGCTGTCGCGCCAATAAGCGCGAAAAATGCCGCAGTCATAAGCAAAGTTGTTTTCATCTTTTGGTCCTTTCTAAAAAAGAAAGAGGGTTGAAATTGTTCAACCCTCTAACCATTGAAAGAGACTTTTGTTCCCTTATTAGAATAAGGGCGTTACAGCGGCATATGGCGTTGAATAAGAATTGCTTACGACTACGACGCGATTGGACGGTACAAAGACAACGGGCTGATTTCGACCCGTTCTGTAATAATAAACAGGCTGATTGCCATTAAAGCGATACACGTAATGCGTACCACGTCGATCGTCATGATCGCGGTCATGGTGCCAATGCCAATTGGCTTGACGATCATGCCCATAGGCATGACCACGGCCACGATCCGAGTCGGCAAAAGCTGGCGATATTGCGCCAAGACTGATAGCCATAGCCATTAATGTCGCTAACATTTTTGTGGTTTTCATGTTTCCTCCTTTTTAAGGCGGGTAAAATTGAGGGCGGATTTTAAGGCCCGCCCCCAATTCATGGTTCAAACGTTCATCTGTAAAAAAGGTTCACTTAGAATTAAGATAGGCGCAGGATATCGACGATCAAACGCGACGCATCTTCAATCAGCAAAATATTGTTATCAATGCGCACATATTCGTAGCCTACCGGAATCGGTGCTAGACGACGTTGCAAACGTACCGGAATCGGGTCGTATTGCACGTAGCGGGGTAACATGTAACCCGCACGCCATTGCTGATAAACCGGGCGATACACAACCTGGTATGGGCGATAACGGTAATAATCGCGTATGACCACACGGTCATTGTTATTGATCACAACAACCGGGCGACGATAGTCGCCATGATGTTTATCCCAATGCTTTTCATTGTAGTGACCACGGCCACGATCATTATCATGCCAATCGCGATCACGACCGCGCCAATCGTCAGCGAAGGATGTTGAGCCGATTGCCATGCAGGTTGCAAATGCCATCAGGCCGGTAATAATTTTTTTGTTCAGTGTCATAAGCCCTCCTTTGTAAGGACCAGACAAATATCGTTTGCCATTGTGTTCAAGGCTTGCTGTGGTGATGAAAAATTAGGGCGGAACGATGACCGCTCCGCCCTAATGATTAATGCGAATCAGATGAACTTATTTGTTCATGTTGTCGTAAATGTAACCGCTGGCAGCACCGGCAGCCGCGCCAATGGCCGCGCCGCAACCAACGCAACCACCCGTAACGGCAGCCACGCCAGCGCCGACACCCGTGCCGATGGCGGCACCTGAAAGTGTGCGCTGTTCAGTTGTGTTCATGCCGGAACAAGCCGCCAAAGGCAGGGCCAGAACGCAAACAGCAGTCAAAATTGTCTTCTTCATAATGATAAACCCCTTGAAAATGGTTGATGACAAACAATCACGGAATAAACGACGGGAGAAAAAAGAAGTTCCAATACTGATTTTAGGTGTATTGGAAGAGAGACCGGCAAACTAGGCCATTCCAGGTGAAATCATTGAGGAATTTGAGGTCAATCAAGGTCGCAATAGCGGTTACTTTGTATCCCGCTTTATCGCATAAATTAGCCGCAGCGGATAAAGTGCCACCTGTCGCCAAGACATCGTCCAGCAAAATGACATTGCCGCCCGGACCAGGCTTTAATTCCAAGATCGCGGTGCCGTATTCCAGCGTGCAGGTTTGTTGAATGGACGGTGGCGGCAATTTCCCACCTTTACGGATCATTACCATGTTTTTGTTGTGCGCGGCCGCAAGGGCGGATGCGAATACAAAGCCGCGGGCATCGACGCCGGCAAAAGCATTGGTGTTTGCCAATTCATCCGTTGTGAACAATTTTCCCATTTCAGTAACAACGTCGGCAAAGCGTGTGGCGAGCAGAGGGGAGATATCGCGGAATAAAACGCCAGGCGTAGGGAAATCCGGTGTGGTGGCGATCAGCGCCTCAAGGTCTTTTAAGGTACTCATGCCTTGATGATGTTCCCGGAAATCCCAGACATCGCATTACGTGTATCGATAATAAGCTTGGCATTTTTACCAACCAATGCGTAATCGACATCATCATGATCGGTTACGATCACCACGGCGTCATAAGATGCAATCAATTTGGCATCAAGCGGTATCGATTTGCGGCCTGCATATTCTGGATGTTCGCGCGTGGACGGCACGACTGGAATCCACGCGTCATGAAAATCGACCTTTGCACCACGTGCTTCGAGTAGATCGATGATTTTTAAGGTCGGTGTTTCACGCATGTCATCGACATTTTTCTTATAGGCCATGCCAAGCAGCAGAATTTTGGAATCCGACAGCGATTTTTTAAAGCCGCGATCCAGACCTTCGGTAAGTTTGCTGATCACATAGCGCGGCATTTCGGCGATAATTTCACCGGCAAGTTCGATGAATTTGGTGTTT
The DNA here is from genome assembly GCA_036568945.1 of Alphaproteobacteria bacterium. Classification (GTDB taxonomy): domain Bacteria; phylum Pseudomonadota; class Alphaproteobacteria; order Micavibrionales; family UBA1664; genus UBA6145. The sequence goes on from DATCRN010000066.1 coordinate 4,513, forward strand.
AATTCATATTCGCGCGCTTTCCAGGTCAAATAGAACGGGTCGATCGGAATACAGTGCCCGCCAAGCCCCGGACCTGGATAGAAGGGCATGAAACCAAAGGGTTTCGTGGCTGCCCCGTCAATCACTTCCCATACATCAATGCCCATTGCGTCGTAGACGACTTTGAGTTCGTTCACGAGAGCAATGTTGATGGACCGGAAAATATTTTCGGTCAATTTCACAGCTTCGGCGGTATCGGGCGATGACACGACGACAACTTTTTGAATGAAGCCATTATAAAGCGACGCAGCCAAATGCGTGGCTTCTGCGCCATCGCCGCCGACGATTTTAGGAATCGTGTGGGTGTTGAATTGTGCGTTACCGGGATCTTCACGTTCTGGTGAGAATGCGGTGAAAAAATCAGCCTGCGATTTAAGACCTGAGCCTGATTCCAATATCGGAATCATCACTTCGCGCGTCGTGCCGGGCCATGTAGTGGACTCCAGAATAATCAATTGGCCTTTTTTAATATGCGGTGCGATCGCCTCAGCTGTCTTTTCGATATACGATAGATCAGGATCACGATGTTTGGTTAAGGGTGTCGGCAGACAAATGATAATCGCATCGGCATCTGCCACACGTTTTAGATCAGCGCTGACTTGGAATTTGCCTTTGGCTTGCGCGGCTTTGATCGCATCGGCTGTAATATGCTTGATGTACGATTTACCGGCATTCAGATTCTGAATTTTTTGATCGTCGATATCCAGACCCAGTACAGGGAAATCAGCGCCTGCAAAACCCAAAATCAAAGGCAGGCCGACATAGCCCAGACCAATCACCGCGACCATCGCTTCGTGATTTTGGATCTTGGTCATAAGGCTTGCAGCCAAAGGCGAAAGGTTCGCGGTAGGCTCGACAGCGGCGATTTTGGCGGCAGATTGGATCATGGCGTTATTTATATTCAGCCGCGAGTCCTGTGTCCATTGAATAGTTTGCCCAAAAGTGCAATGAATTCAGAATGTTGCCACACAAAACCGCTCTTGTGGTGCCAAGTCTGGATGACGCACGCGCCGATCCTGACTTTATCGATGCCGCCAAATTGCAGGCGGGCGAGGGCGGACTTATTATCCTATCGGAAGCGAGAACAGCGGCTGCCAGTACCATTTTGCGTGATATTTTACCGCGCAGTTTTGTGTGTGATACCTCCGTCCTATCCTTGCCGCGCCTCAATCGTTTGATGCAAGGCGCGAATGAAAATAAAGCGCCGCGATTTGGATTGATTGTGAGCAATGGATACGGGCTGGGCCATGTCGCGCGGATGCAGGCAGTTGCAAACGGTATCAAACAATTTGGCCCTGTCGCATTCATGAGCTTTTCCGCGGCGCTGGTCGATGGCGCTTTCTATTTACCCAGCCCGCAATATTTAGGGTTACCGGATGAAGACGCGCGGCTTTATGTACGTGAGGCAGCGCTTCGATTCATCAATCAATTTGAACCCACACACATCATGTATGATGGCAATGTATTGCCCACGGGGTTATTGGCGGCTTTAGCGCAACGGCCCGATATTCATTTAACCTGGCTGCGGCGCGGGCAGTGGCAATCCGACATAGACGCCAAATATATGGCACAGCAGGCACTTTGCGATTTGGTGATCGAACCCGGCGATCTTGCCGAAACATATGATAAAGGGCCAACCTGGCAACACCGTCTTGAGTATTGCCCGCCACGCGCATTCTTAAAAACCAAACCAATCAGGCCAGCCAATCCGCCGATGTTGTCTCGTGAGACAGTATTGACCGTATTGCGATTAAATCCGCAGGATAAACATATTTTGCTCATGCCGGGCGCAAGCAAAAATGCTGAAGACATTGCGGTGATCACGCAATGTGCTGAGGCGATCAAACAAAATGGCGCAGTACCCGTCATTGCGCATTGGCCGATGGCCCATATGCAAGCGCCTACGGTTGAAGGCGCTGTCGTCATTGAAACATTACCAATCGCGCCTTATTACCCAGCATTCGATGCCATTGTGACGGCGGCAGGTTACAACACATTCCATGAAGTTTTGGACGCGGGCGTACCGGTCATATTTATTCCGCAGGAAGACACTGGACGCGACCAACAATTGGCGCGTGCGCAATGGGCTGTTGATCGGGGTCTGGCTGCTTTATGCCGCCGCCCGGCGTTGCATTTGCTGCCTGAATTGCTCGCGCACTTGGAAATGCCTAAGCCCTTTAAAATTGAATGGCAAAATGATTGGTCGGAAATTACAAAGGCGATGAATGTGGGCAACGGTTTAGTATCGAGCATCCTTATCATGCCGCCGAGTATGCCGAATATAAAGATTCTAAAAGCCATGCATCGCAGATGGCTTTCCAAGAATAAACCGTTCCATACACATTTTGTGCTGGCCCTTAATATAGATGCACAAAGTTTCTTAAAGAAAAAAATCGATAGGACATCCGTCATTGTGACCAACAGCATCGATCCCGTGCAATTGCGCCGTGCAGGCTATCAATATCTTTGGTTGAATGGCGGGTCGGATTATGGAGTTAAGCGACAGTTTGCAAACTGGCTTCGCCTGTGGCGCCCGTCACATTTAAGATCGATTTAACCTGCGCGACCGTCCGCTTTGCCGCATGACCGTCCCACCCCATGATTTGTGGGCGCAGTGGCATAGGCTCTGCCAAAATCTTGCGAATATCAGCCACCAAATTGTGATGATTTGTCAGTTTATTGGTGCCTTCGCTGATGGTAATCGGACGTTCTGTCGTCCCACGCATGGTGAGGCACGGGATGCCAAGATAACTGGTTTCTTCTTGTACCCCACCGGAATCTGTAACGACGAAACGCGCACCGGATACCAAATTCATGAATGGAACATAAGGCAAGGGCGCCGTATCAAAAATCATCGGATGCGCATGAATGCGGTCGATCAATCCTGTCGCATTCAATCGCACAAGCGTGCGTGGATGAATGGGAAAGACGACCGGCAAATTATTGGCAATCTGCTCCATGATCCCGATGAGCGCTGTTAACGGCTTGCCATAGTCGACATTGCCAGGGCGATGGAACGTCATCACGGCATAACGCCCCGTGCTTAGATTCAGTGAGGCACGCGTTCCATCAGACTTAATTTTGTCTTCCATCAGGCAATAAGCATCAATCATCATATTACCCACTTCGGAAACATTGGCTGCCAAAGCGCCTTCGCGGCGTAGCTGCGCGGTCGCATCGCGAGATGGTGTCCAGTGATAATCGCTGATCGCATCGACTGCTAGACGATTGATTTCTTCCGGCATGGACCTGTCGCCGCTGCGCAGGCCTGCTTCTAAATGGGCAACTTGAATGTTGAGTTTTTTGGCGGCAAGTGCGCAGGCAATAGTGGCGTTTACATCGCCCACGACCACCACCAAATCCGGCTTCGTCTGACGGCACAATGTTTCATATGCTATCATGGTCAGACCCGTTTGCTCCGCATGCGTGGCGGACCCGATACCTAAATGGTGGTGTGGTTGGGGCAAATTGAAATCGCGCAAAAAAGCGCCCGACATCGCATCATCGTAATGCTGACCGGTGTGCACCAAGCGCACATCCGCCCAAGACTCGGCTGTCAGCGCGTGATACAACGGCGCGACCTTCATCATGTTCGGCCGTGCAGCCGTGATCAGATGAATCAACCTTTTTTGCAATTAAACCAATCCCTCATAAACCTGGACCACATCCGATGCGATCCGATCCCACGACCGCGTTTCTTCAACCCAAGCGCGGGCATTCCCACCCAGATTTTGGCGCAGATTCTCATCTTCAATCAAGCGAGCCAAGGCTTTTGAGAGGCTCTGTGCACTGTCTTTTTCGTGTAAAAGTCCAGTTTTTCCGTGATTAATAATGTCTTTTAAGGGCCTGACATCGGACCCCAGCACGGCTTTGCCCATGGCCATGGCTTCGAACGGCTTTAGGGGCGATACAATCTCGCAGATTGCCTGGCCTTTGCGCGGGAAGGCCGCAATATCGACAATGGAATAGGCACGGGGTACCTCATCGAATGGGCGGCGGCCCAGTGAGGCGATTAAATCCGTAATGCCTAGTTCTGCTGCTTGGTGGAGAAGCGCCGGAAGAACCGGACCGTCGCCCAGCCATAGCAATTTGATTTTGACGCGAAGATTTTCCGGCAACATCGCGACGGCTGCGATGAGAAGATCGAGACCTTCATATTGCACAAATGATCCGATATATCCGATCACGATTTTACCATCACATCCGCAGAGTTTGGCAAAATCAGTATCGCGAGCGCGTATTTGAAATTGATTTAGATCAACCGCATTGGGCGCGACGTAAATTTTATCGCCGTCAATACCGTGGTCAATCAGCCAGTCTTTAAGTGCACCTGTAATGGCAAGGACGCGATCCGCAGCTGCGGCGCATTCCAGTTCTAATTTCTGAGCCAATGCAAATTTATCAGTTTGTGCGTAACTTTCATCTTTGGACCAATGCGTGATGTGCCAAAGACCCCGCATTTCATAGATGGATGGGATGCCTAAACGCCGTGCAGCCTCAATCCCACCCATGCCACAAATATAATTGGATGCGGTATGAATAAGCTCGGGCTTCAAAGTCTTGGCATGGTCGGCCAAATAATTCGCGGATGCATCGATATATTCGTCAATGGGCAAATCCCACTGGCCGCGCCCAGGTTGATGGTCGAAATAATAAGGTACCGCATCATGCGCGAACCCATCAAAATTCACGCCACCAACTTGCGTATCGGCTGGGTAACCGATGCGTGTAACCGCTTGCACATCATATCCACGTCCACGCAAGGCTTTGATAAGACCATGTGTGCGCGTTGCATATCCTGATGTATGAAAGGGTAGGGATTGATGCGGATTATAAAGAACTGTCTTGGGCGTAGGCGTATACCGCTGTTCTTGCGGTTTGGTGAAGGCATAAGGCGTATCCAATAAACGTTGTTGTGCGGTCAAGCGCCGATATTGCGCCTGCTGTGGTCCATCGCGATGCGATAGGCTTTTTAAAAGCGCAAGGGGACGTGTAATTTCGGATGCGTGCTGCAAAGTAGCGGCCAAGGATTTTGAAATGCGTTCGTCCGTTGGCGGCGCTATCCATCGATGGCCAAGCTCAGCCGTGGGTTTTGGAAGATCGCTCCCAATCGCGCGCAATGTGGATAAAAGCAGATTGTTCTGTGCACGCTGCATTTGTTTCATAAGGCTTTCGGTCAGCGCCAGTACCGTATTTGGCCCGCGTCGTTCGGCAAGAACGGATAGTTCCGTAACAAGTTGAGGCACTTGCATGAGCGGCGACAGCGCATCTTGCAACAGACGTTCCCGTGTCGTGGCATTTTTTAAAGCCTCGAGGGTTTCTTGCATCGCCATGGCTTGGCGGCTGATATCTTCGCTCTGTGCTTGGAATATGCCGATTTGGTCGGCAGAAAAGAAATGTCGCGTAAAACGCGTGTACCAAAATTGATTGATGATCTGGTCGCGCGAACTGGACAGGATTTGCGCCATGAAGATATCACGCATCCCATCGAGCGGTGTTTTTTCTGGCAGAACGGTCGGGATTTTTGTGTCTAAGAAACTAGAGATAACACCCGCCTGCTGGTCTGCAGGTAAATGTGCCGACAAAATCAGCAATTTATGGATACCTAGTTTAAATTCTTGGTGCCCGCTTAGGTAATTAAACGGTGTGGCAAATACATCAATGCCGGTTGAGGGCAAATATTCTTCTTGGAACCAATGCGTGGTTTGCTGGGCCGGCACGGATTCAAAATGTGATTGCATCGCATAGGGATTAGCCAAAGCGTAACCAATGCTGCCTTCATCCGCCTGATGCTGAAGCAAATAAAAACATTGGCGGATATGCCGTGCGAAGGGGTCATGCACCATGGTGATGAAATAATGCGGGATTTTCCCATCCAAATCCCGCCGTAAAATGCGATCGCTTTCACGCAAATGCGCAGGTATCTGTCCCTCGCGTAAATTCATGTTGGCAATTTTGCCGCGATCAAGCGTGTAAACTTGACGCACATGCACATCGGGGCAAACACTTAAGGACTCATGGACCGCGGCGCTGCCATCGCGACCCATGCTGTAGACGACGACTTCACGTTTACGTTTTGCCTGCCCAAAGACCATGCCACATACTAGCGATTAGGCGTAAGTGCGTCCATGACGTGTATTGAGGGCGGCAATGATTGCAGCAGCTTTTGTGTTATCGAAAATTTCGTTGAACATATATACACCATAAAGCCGTGTACCGCTGCCAAGCGCGTTGGTGTGGCCTTCTGCAATCGCGCCGATGCATGGAATATTGGTGGTCGATGTGCTGGTGGATCCGGGCGTATATGACTCGGTCCAGTTCGCACCGGTAGCGGAATTAAGCCAATATTTTTCCGATCCTGTCGAACCTGTATTTAGGGATACCAGCAAAAGATAATTGGTGTTCACTTGTATAGTGCTATTG
>DATCRN010000067.1:0-4861 GCA_036568945.1 Alphaproteobacteria bacterium
GTAGAATCGTTCCTTGGGCATATATCGATATTCGCTGACATCACCCATTAAGTAGGTGTTGCCTTCTTCAACCAGCTGACGCATGCGTGTGCCGCCGGCGCGAATGGCGCGCAAACGTTCATTGACTTCAGGCGGAGATACGCTGTCATCCGCACAGATGAACAATAGTTCGCTGTTCTTTTGATCCTTTAAGGTTGCGAGAACATCATCCAATAAGCGCAAATACCAACCGTCACCTTCGATCACGGTGGTGACATCTTCTTTTTCTTGAAGACCATTTTGAGTGAAAGCGACACCGCCCAAATCAAGAGCCTGCATAATTTTGGCCATCGTGCGGGCATTGGGCTCCGATGCGCCGTCGTCCTTTTCAATGGCGGCGATCGTGTTGACCACGACGCCAGCGCGCGAGGCCAAGTCCTCGCGCGACCAGTTAAGCCAGGCGCGGGCTGAACGAATTTGGCGGGCCAGAATGTCTGGCATAATTATTTTACCCCTCAAAACCGAATTTGTTTGACTATAAACACCAAAAAAATGTATAAATCAAGCAAAATTAACTGATTTTTAAGAAATTAGGTCTATTTAAAGGCCCAATTGGAAAAATGGGGTAATAGAAATGATCGCGAATGTGAGCGCCGTTGTGGATATGCGCAAAAGCACAGATTACCGTCTGCGCAAATTGGTGGCCGTCAATCAGAACAATCCCATGCCCATGGCAAAGGGTGCTGAGCCGCAATGGTACGATATTAAACAACTGGTCGAGATTATGTTTGATGCACGGTCGCGCGTGCGTGATGCGTTGGCGCTGCGTCGTGATGCGCAAAGCGTTCATGTGCGTTACAACGGTCATCCGGGACGTCCGCTTATTACGGCTGAAATTCACGGCATCAATATGCAGATCGCACTCAATTGGCATGCATATCGCCAGGCATCAGCTGCATATCATACCGCTTGGTCTACGTATCAGGAAAACCTTAAGCGCTAATTTTACCCGATTTTAGGGTTGCCAAGATCTCCTCGCCTGATAGTTTCCAGGCTTAAAAAGAGGAGATTTTTTTATGACTGCAAAATCCAAGAAAATTGTTTTGGGTATCGCGGCTGTTTTCGCGGCCCTGATCGTGTTGGTTGTTATTCTTGGCGCCACGGCACCTAAGGATATGCATGTCGAGCAATCCATCGTGATCAATAAACCGATAGGCCAAGTGTTTGCTTACCTGCGCGACCTTAAGAACGGGGAGCAATGGGGGCCATGGTATAAAATGGACCCGAACATGACCCTGGAGTATCACGGCCAAGACGGCGCAGTCGGATCTTGGGTATCCTGGTCAGGCAATCATGATGTCGGCGTAGGCGAACAGGAAATCAAAGCCATCGACCCGAACAAACGCATTGATTACGAATTGCGTTTCAAAAAGCCGATGGAAGGCGTCAGCACATCGTATTTCACCACATCGGCCGATGGTCCAACATCGCCTACGACAGTTGTGTGGGGTATGGATTCAAACGACATGCCTTTCATGGCGCGCGCGGTATCCCGTATCATTAATTGCAAGGCAATGATGGAGAAAACATTCGCAGAAGGTCTAACCGACCTTAAGGCCAAACTGGAAAGCCAATAAAAGAAAAAGCCGGGACTAAACCCGGCTTTTGTTTACTTAGGCTGCAGCTTTCGCATCGCTTTGTTCCATCTCGGTGGCCTGTTGCCACGATGGACGCGATTTAACAGCGTCAAACACGCGCTGCGTATTCGGGCCAAGATTAATCGGGTTTTTAAAGCCCGGTACGTTCCATTGACCGATCACCGTCATAAGAACATCGCCGATCGTGATATTGTCGCCTGCCAAAAATTTATTTTTGGCTAAATGCTGTTCAACATCGTCCCATTGTTTTTGTATTTTGGCGTTCAGTTTTTGCAAAATGGCATCGGCCACTTGCCCTTCGCCGTAAATGCCCTTGGCTCCGAACGACGCGCCATAGCTTGGGTGAACACTCGCATTGAAATAGCACAGCCACTCCAATGCGCGTGCGCGTTCAGGGCCGGACTGCGGCAATAGAGCGCTTTTGTGTTTGTCGCACAGATAAATCAGAATTGCGGCGCCCTCGCGGATGATTTGACCATTGTCATCCAAGACCGGCACTTGCAAGCGAGGATTGACAGCCAGTAAGCTCTGATCAGGACCGGATGGCCCGTGCAATTGCACGCGAATGGCTTGATGCTCAGCGCCAATTTCGTGAAGCGCGATATGCGGTGCTTTCGAACAAGCGCCGGGGGAATAATAAAGTTTGTACATGAAAGCCTCTTTCCAAAGTGTTGGATACGAGATTTAGGCCGCCTCTTAAGCCTTTTCAAGCCAGCAGGCATCGCCATAAGAAAAGAAACGGTAGTTTTTCTCAATGGCATGCTGATACGCCGATAAAATCCGCTCCCGCCCGCTAAAGGCCGACACAAGCATCAACAATGTGGATTTAGGCAAATGGAAATTGGTCATTAAGACATCGACGATGCGGAAACGATAACCGGGTGTGATAAATAGACCGGTATCGATTTGGCTGGCACGCACACGGTCATCTTCGCCGGCCAAGCTTTCGAGCGTGCGAAGCGATGTTGTGCCTACGGCAATGACGCGGCGATTTTCGTCCTTCGCCTTGTTGATGATCGCTGCAGCATCCTCGCTGATCTGCGCGATTTCGGTGTGCATAATATGATCATTGGTATCGTCCACTTTGACGGGCAAAAACGTACCGGCGCCGACATGCAAGGTCACATGAACGCGCGTGGCGCCCGCAGCATCGATTGCTTGTAAAAGCTCAGGCGTAAAATGCAAACCCGCAGTAGGTGCCGCGACTGATCCTGGATGTTTGGCATACGTGGTTTGATACGTCGCATTATCTTTTTCGGTGGCGTGGCGACGCATATAGGGTGGCAATGGCATCTCACCGTATTTGTCGAGCATTGCGAATAGATTGTCGGTTTCAAATTTGATTTGGACTTGCCCATCATCGGTGCGACCCAAAACGGTCGCGGAAAAATCGGGTGCAAAAACAATAATCTGTCCGTCCTTCAGGCGCTTGGCAGGTTTTGCAAAACAAAGCCATACGCCATTACCTAAAGTTTTATGTAGGAGAATTTCAATCGCGATATCGCCGCGTCTTCCCATCAGCCGGGCAGGAATCACGCGCGTGTCATTGAAAACCATGACATCGCCCGGTCGAATGAAGGATGGCACATCGCGCACAGCCCTATCCTGCAATTCATTTTGGGCGGGCAAATAAAGAAGACGTGAGGAGTCACGCGGATTGGCAGGTTCCGTTGCAATCCGGTCTTCCGGCAAGTCAAAATCGAAAAGATCGACGCGCATTTCTTTTTAAGCGTTTTCGACGGCTTCTTCGATCACCGGATCGCTACGGCTCCATTCAAAGACGAGCGAATAAGCAACCGCCAAAAGCGTAGGGCCGATAAAGAGACCAATGAATCCGAACGCAAGCAAACCACCGAATACGCCCAAGATCACGAGCAAGAGCGGCAGGCTGGATCCTAATGAAATGAAATAGGGACGAATAATATTATCGACCATGCTGATGCCGAACAGACCGTATAGGGTAAGGAAAATCCCGCTACCGGTATAGCCTTGAGAAAATAGCCACATAGTTGCGGGCACCCAAATGAGCGGCGGCCCCATCGGCACGAAAGATAAAAGGGATGTGAGCAATCCCAAGAAAGGCGCGCCTGGAACACCGGCGATCCAGAATCCAAGGCCGGCGAGTGCGCCTTGCGCAATCGCGGTACCGAGCACGCCATACACCACGCCGATCACGGTACGCTTGGAGATATCGAGTAAATGTTGGCCTTTTGGCCCCACGAATTTGGTGATCAGCGCACTCACGCGCGATGCTGCGGTGACGCCATGACGGAAAAAGAAGAACGCGAATAAAATGCCTAAGGATACATCCAACACGCCGCGGCCAATGGCAGCGCCGACAGCAATCAACTTTGGCGCAAGCCATGCGCGCAAACCTTCGGTATCTTGCAAATTGGCAACAATGTAATCATTCCAGATCGCTTCAAAATGCGTACCGATCCATGGCAGATCATTCAGCCATACCGGCATCTCAACGGGACCGGACAAAAGCGGTGCGATGACGCCTGCATAGAGACGGCTGAAATTATCGGCAAGACTCGTACCCATGAAAATCAGCGGCACCAAAAAGCATGTCGCAAGAAGCAAAGTCATCACCAATGCCGCGAGTGTGCGTTTACCCTCAAGGCGATCTTTGAGCCATGCGAAAGCAGGCCATGTGGATAGCGTAAAAATAATTGCCAGCAAGAACGCCGGAATAAAGGGCTGCAGAATGATCAAGCAACCCCACAGAATCGCTGTCACCGACACGACGATCACGAGCGTACGGTAGATGGTGCTGCGGTCCAAATTATCAAAGCGCATAGGCATACCAAGGGTTTACCATGCCTTGCGACCGCTGGCCATAGTGGAACAAGGATGCTAAGACCGAATAATCATGAAGATCCGCGTGCAAAAGACGCCACCAAGCAAACTTCTATGTGGACCTGCAAGTACGCCGGATGGCGATGCCGTGGTAGCCTTGACGGAAAAGGGCGAATTGTGTCGCATGTCACTGCTTCAAGATCGCGATCTCGTCGATGTGATTGAAGCCTGGCAATATGAATGGTCGAAGACGTTTTTTACGGTAGGCGTAATCCCTAAAAATTTTCTAAAACTGCCGATTTTGATGATTGGTACCGATGTTCAGAAAAAAATTTGGAGCACTATCATGCGCATTCCGCGCGGCAAAGTTTTGAGTTACGGCGAGGTTGCTGCCAAAGCAGGACTACCGCGTGCTGCGCGCG
>DATCRN010000068.1:0-6971 GCA_036568945.1 Alphaproteobacteria bacterium
GCGTAATATCGAGCCCTGGTGTATCTCACGCCAACTCTGGTGGGGTCACCAAATTCCGGCGTGGTATTCCGTCGATGGCAAATGCTTTGTCGCTGAATCCGAAGCTGAAGCACAAAAACAAGCTGACGACTATTACGGTGAGAAGACCGCGCTTACACGCGATCCTGATGTACTTGATACCTGGTTCTCATCTGCGCTGTGGCCGTTCTCCACATTGGGTTGGCCGGACAAAACCGCTGACGTCGCAAAATATTATCCAGGTGACGTTCTCATCACAGGCTTCGATATCATCTTCTTCTGGGTTGCGCGCATGATGATGATGGGCATCCACTTCATGGGCGAAGTCCCATTTAAGACCGTGTACCTGCACGCACTGGTGCGTGACGCCAAAGGTCAGAAGATGTCCAAGACCAAGGGCAACGTCATCGATCCCCTTGATTTGACAGGCAAATACGGCGCGGACGCCGTGCGTTTCACGCTGTGCGCCATGGCTGCGCAAGGCCGCGATATCCGCATGGATGAAAAGCGCGTTGAAGGTTACCGCAACTTCGCAACCAAACTCTGGAACGCTGCACGTTATCTCGAAATGAACAACGCGAAACCGGTTGCCGGTTTCGACCCGACTAAAGTTCAGCATCCACTTAATCAGTGGATCATTGGCGAATTGGTTAAATGCTCGAACTCAATCGAATCCGCTTTGCAAGAGTATCGTTTTAATGGTGCTGCCGATGCGATTTATGATTTCGTATGGGGTACATATTGCGATTGGTATGTAGAGTTTTCGAAAAATGCAGTAGAGGGCGAAGAAACTGAAGGTAAGCAGACAGCATCCTGGGTTTTTGACCAGATCCTATTGCTACTTAATCCCTTTATGCCGTTCATTACCGAAGAACTTTATGCAGGTATCTCAAACCGTAACGGACAGCGTTTAATTGAAGCAAAGTGGCCGGAATATTCACAAAAATTGATCAATGAAAATACCAATAAAATCGTTGAATTGCTTCAAGCTGTGATCTCTGAAATTCGCAGTGTTCGCACAGATATGAATGTTCCAGTATCTGCATTACTGAATTTACAAGTCCGTGGTGCTGACAATTGGGCAAAAGATCTTATTGAGCGTTTTGAAATCAAAATTAAACGTATGGGACGCTTGGAAACGATCAAAGTATCCGACGACGCAGCGCCCAAAGGTGCGATCCAAAGCGTAGTGGGGAACTTGACGCTCGTTCTGCCTGTCGCCGACATCATCGACATCTCCAAAGAACGCGTGCGCCTCGAAAAAGAAATCCAAAAATTGGAAGGCGATCTGAAAAAGACTGAAGCCAAACTCGGCAACAAAGACTTCGTCGCCAACGCACCGGAAGAAGTAATCGCCGAGCAAAAAAGCCGCATGGCCGACGCCCAAACCACGATTGCTAAGCTTTCCGCGGCTTTGAAGGCTATTGCGGAAGCCGCCTAAAACAAAAAGGCCCGGGCGTTCCCGGGCTTTTTCTTATTCTTAGTGCAGGTGCCGATCCGGTACGTTTTCAATGGTGCGCCCATGGGGGTGTTCCGCATTCGGCGTATGCGTCAGCATTTCTTGTGCTGCTTGCGGATCACCCTCCGCACCAAAGAACGTGCGGTGCAATCCCCAATACGAGCCGCCGATACTGACAAACGCGACCAGCAACATGGCGGGCACGTAAGCCAAGGCGCGCGGTGTCGACGGTGCAGACTTCGTCATCCGTGTGGGATCAATCAAGATCAAGATCAGAGTCGCCATGATCAGCGCATGGCCGACTAAGTCGATGCGCCCAAACGGATACACAGCGGCATTGAAAATGATCAGCAGCGCAATCGCCGATAAACGGCGGATCAGCGGTGTCCACAATAGGCCGAAGCCCATCGTGAATTCTGCCACACCGGCCATTGGTATGAACATATCCCGCGGCAACCCAAAGGTTAGGAAAGGTTTTTCTTCCACCAGAGGATAGAACCATTCGGGATATGCGAATTTCTCCAGGCTCGACCACATCAGGGCAACCGCAACGCCCCAGCGTAGAACGTAGAACCGTTTTTCGTACCATTCCGGCTTATCCTCGCTCGATGCGAGCCACAGATAGGCGGCAACGCCCAAGCCTAAAGCCAGGTAATCCAGCAAATGGAACAATTCGTAATCGCGAAGCGCAATCATCCATAGGAAAATGATGCCTGCGGCGGATGCTTTCATCGTGTGCTTTGAAAACACACCAATCGCGATCAGCAACTGAATCCAAGATACCCATTCCGACGGTGTTTTAAGGTCGGGCGTCAGGTAAACGCCGCCGACCGCGAATATGGCGATAAAAAAAGCGCCGATAATAGCGCGGGTAAAATCATCGGCACGGTTCCACAAGGGGCCTGTAGCGCGGTCTAACCCCACGCGAACTCTATCGCCGAAGGCGCTCCGTTCCACCATCACGCTGGCCAGGAAGAACAGAAGGACAAGGGCAATACCGGACCAAAAATAATTGTTCGTGAGCGTGTTGGTGACTGGTTGTGGTGCAGCCCCAACAACATAAGGGGCAAACCATTTCACATGGGCTTGCGCCGCCGCCGGCAGCATGACAACCCCAGCTGTTAGAAGAGATAACAAGCGAAGGAGGGGCATTAAGGAACCTTTCTTATGGTTGCGCCTTATTGTGGCGTTTGGGCATCAAATGTCGTGTGATAAAAACGCATTGCAGCCCGCACAAAGTTCCCTTTCATGCATCACAAGAAGCGGTATATACTAAAGGCTTATTCCTTAAATCAGCGCGCCAATAAAAAACCCCGCCCAGGACCTACGGGGGGATGGTCCGGGCGGGGCTGTCACTTAAGCCAGTTAGGAGGGGGACTTAAGCGAAGTTAGCGCGCCTTAAAGCGAGGGATTTTGGGTCGCTCGCCGTTTCCAAGCGGCGCGCCAACGGTCAAGCCTGTTAGGCGGCTTTTTGAGTCAAAGATTGCTTGGCTTTATCCAGCAAACCTTGTTTGACTTCGATCTTGCGGGGCTTCAAACGCTCCGGCACTTCGCGGTGCAGATCAATAGTGAGCATGCCGTCTTTCAGGTTCGCATCGGCGACTTCCACATGGTCGGCCAGTTGGAAACGCTGTTCGAATGTGCGGGTGGCAATGCCGCGATGCAGGTATGTTTTACCCTCATCGTTTTCTTTCATCACCTTTTCGCCGCGTACAATCAGCGTACCGTTTTCAACCGTTACATCCAAATCTTCAGAGCCAAAGCCTGCGACAGCCATCGAAATCTGATAGTCGTCGTCGCCTTTTTTCTCAATGTTATACGGAGGATAGGCGTTGGTGGTCGCCATTTGAGTGTCAAGCAAATCTGCCAGACGGTCAAAACCGATCATCGAACGGAAAAGGGGTGAAAAATCTAAGGTCGCAAGTTGATTGCGTGTCATGATACATCTCCTAAAGTTAGCGAGTTGTCTATAAGCGGGAGCCCCTACATGGGCACTCCCTATACATCCACTATATAAAGGCCTTAGGATTAAAATCAAGGCTTATTTTAGGATTAAATTCCCCAAAATTAAGCTGGTTTTAAAGCGGACAGGCCTACAATAACGGTGTGCTGATCTATGGCATTCCCGCTAAAAACCAAGATCTTGACGACATGATCGCCAGGCTGCGCGATATTTCCGACCTTGCCCTACACGATCACGACACACTGACCGCCCCCGCCCATTTGATCGAGCAAGGGCAGGTGGGTTTTTCCGCGACCGACCCGATTGGGACCAAACACGTGAATGATTGTGTGGCGCTGGTCTTGCACGACCCGCACTCCAAAAAAACCGCCGTGGCGCATATCGATATCCAAACCGATCCAGCCTCGATTGAAGCACTATTCGATAAAATGCCAACGGGTCAATTGCAGGCGAGTTTACTAGGGGGACGATACCGCCCCGGTATGGATGATCCAAAAATGGCGGAGCGATCCATGCAAAATCTGCGCAAAGTTTTGGATGTCTTAAAGGACAAAGATGTGAACGTCGCATCCGCGCACATACAGACAGGCGGAAAGGGCCAACATCAATTCTGGATTAACCCACGCACTGGTGAGATTGCGAAACAAGCAATGGAACACGCATATCCGGACTCTAGTCTTGCCTATGCAAAAATGATTTTAACCGGCGGCGCTAACAGCATTTCGCTCGAAGAAACATTGGATCTGACCTTATCACCTGACCGCAAGCCTGTTCTGCTGCGCAAAGCAGAGGTCGATGTGTTGAATAATCACATACGTGACAAAACGTATCATGAGATTTCGGATTGGTTTGTGCAGGATCGTAAAATGACGAACGATGCTGGCTGGATTTCCAATTGCGTGGCGATGGCGGAAAATTGGAACAATATCTACCAAAACACTTTGGCGGAAACGGCAAGGGCGCTGGGTAAATCGGCCGATGATTTACGCGGGGCGCCGCTCTATGTCGGACAAAATGCTATGGCTGCTAATATCGAAGCTCTGGTCGGAGATAATAAAAAACCGGCGCATAGTGCACCGGTTTCAAAACCAAAAGAACTTTAATCTTATTCAGCCGGCGGCGACCATGCCGAGCAAACCGGCGGGTTATTGGCGATATATTCCGGATCGACCGAGTTATTGCGGCGGATGCAGAAGCTGGATGCGCCGGTTACGGTGTTGACCTTCCAAGCGATGTCAGAGGTGCCTGCTGCCATCATGAAGCCCGCACCACGCTGTTGCGAAATAGCGGGGGAGTAAGCAGCGAAAACAATGGCCATCGCGATCACAATTGCGGATGCAAACAATGCGGTCGGCCATGATTTCATGATTACTTACCTTTGCCTTCTTCTTTGCCTTTAGCGGCTGTGCCTGGAACGCCGAAATTGCCGAAGCGTTTTTCGAACTTGGACAATTGGCCTTTTTCCATGATCTTGCGCTCGCCGCCGGTCCAGGCAGGGTGCGTTTTCGGGTCGATCTCGAGGCGCATAACGTCGCCTTCTTTGCCCCAAGTGGTGTAGGTGTCGTACTCGGAACCATCGGTCTGTACGACCTTGATTTTGTGGTAATCCGGGTGGATTGCGGCTTTCATTGTATTGCTCCTTAAAATCTCTGGGCCCCTGAATAGGCCAATCGCCCCCGGAATGCAACGTTTTTTTGGCCAAAACGGCTTTTAAAATTAACGTTGCTTGGGGCCTCCCGGGCAGATTAAGGTTTTGAAAAATATGGCAAAGGGAGGAAAGCCATGACCACGACAGGGACGGAAAAGACGTCAGTAGACCTAAGTATCAGCTTAGGTCGTGCGGTCCAGCCACAGGCAGACTTACAAACTTTATTCAAGGATATGCCATTTATTACGCCGATTAGACTTGCCGACGACGGTAAAGTTTTAATCATCAATGTTCCAACGGCCCGTGTGGCCGAGGTCCGCAAACACGCCCGTGATCATGGTTGCAGGGCGGAGATATCGATTCCTCAGAACGTCACGATCGTATCTGGTGCAGTTCAACCCAAAGGTACCTTGAAGCTCGTTCCCTAATGCCTGTCTATCTTGAGTTCGAACGCAATGAAAAAGGCCGTGACTTTGTCGTCGGCGATCTTCACGGCTGTTATTCGCTGTTGGATGAGGCTTTGGTACAGGTTGGCTTCGGTCAGGATGTCGATCGTTTGTTTTGCACCGGTGATTTGGTTGATCGTGGCCCAGAATCCCATCGTGCGGTCAGCTTCCTAAGGCAGCATTGGTTCCATGCAGTGATGGGCAATCACGACAAAGACGTGCGCGATTTCATCCGTGGCGAAAGTAAACAACATCAAGAAAGTTGGGTACGTAAAGGCGATAGGCTGATGCTGGATGAATTTGCTTGGTTTGTAGAAAGAATGCCACGCGCCATTGGCGTGCAGACCAAGCAAGGTTTGCGCGGCATCGTACATGTCCAGGTGCCACGTGGTCTATCCTGGCAAACATTCATTCAGCGGATGGAGGAAGGCGAATTTCATGCTCTCCATACACCCGTCTATAGCGCGTTTGAAGCAGAAGATCGCAGGATCACGCATGTCGAAGGCATCGCACACGTTTTTGCCGGGCATTCCGGTGAAATTCACGGCATTCGTCATAAGGCCAATACAATCTTCATCGACACCAATGCCAAAGGCCGTTTGATGATGGAAGTAACAGGCGGTCCAAAGAAGGTGATCGACCCGCTGAAGTTAACGTTAGTCGATATGTCCACCAAGTACAGTGCCATCGTCTCCAAGAAAAAACATGATCGACGCATTGATATTCGTCTGGCGTCATAAATAAGACAAAAAGCGCCTTGAATATTCACCCCATCGATTCAAATTTTAGAAAAGAACCGGGTGGCAACATGATTTCACCAACGTCTACACGCATCGTTCCACACAATAGAATGGAAGCGCCGATGAGCGTTCACACGCGCTTTCGGATTTCTGCGCAACCCGTCCCGATTAAAGGTGTACGCCCAGACGGCGTGCCCACACCGCGCGGCATGGCGCGGATTATCCGCCATCAGGCTTATTAAGTTTAGGCAGCAAGCGACGTGGCAGGCGCTGTTTTGTAGATTTCCATGATATCGCGTAGCAGCTTCGCGCCTTCGGCGTAAGGACGCTGGAACGCGTTGCGGCCGATGATAGATCCGTTACCGCCGCCTGCGACGATGGCGCGGGCTTCATCCAGCACCGCTTCATCACCCTTCGTGGCCCCGCCGGAGAACACAACGATACGGCGGCCATTGAAGCAGGATTTAACGACGTCTTGGACGCGCTCTGTCAATGTTTCGCGGGCGATGTTGTTTTTCTCGTAAGCAGATTTTGCCTCTGGGAGTTCCAAGAAGTCGGTCGGCAATTTCACCTTGATGATGTGCGCACCCATCAAGCAGCCCATGTGAGCGCCATAAGATACGATATCAAGCGCCGTCTCGCCGTCCTTGCTCAAATTGCCGCCGCGTGGATAAACCCACAGCACTGTGGCAAGACC
>DATCRN010000069.1:0-6672 GCA_036568945.1 Alphaproteobacteria bacterium
TTATAAGCCAGGTGTCATCCCGACGTAAGCCGGAATTGGGCTATCTAACCACCGAAAAAGGCGGTTGTTTAGGCTACAACACTTGCGCGGCCACGCGGTTTTGCGCGGGCAGCGGCTGGCACGTCGGGGAGTTCATCCAGACGGTCGCACCAGATTTTTTCAATGTTGTAGAAGGAGCGTACTTCAGGGCGGAAAATGTGCAGGATCACATCGCCAGTATCGGCCAGCACCCAGTCACCATTTCCTTTGCCTTCAAAGCGGCATTTCATGCCGATTTTATGGGCGGCTTCGGCGGCGAGATCGGCAAGCGCGGTCACGTGCTTGGCGGAGCGGCCAGAAGCGATGATCATGTAATCCGCCAGAGCCGATTTGCCGGCCAAGGGTATGATCAGGATATCTTCAGCTTTGTTGTCATCAAGGGCAGCAACCAGCGTGTCTTTGAGGACGGTCGGATCAATCAATCCGGCAGATTTTGACGTAGCTATGAGTCAGTCTCCTCTTCTTAAAATAACTGCGTTAAATAAAAAACGCCCGCTGCAGCGAGTGCAAGGGCGCCGAACGCCGCGGAAACGAATTTCGCTTCTTTGGACGGTTGGAGTGATAAAGTCTGCGTTCTGCAGTGTCTCGTATATCTCATCAACACTTTCATTATACCGCAGAGTCGCACTCGGCGGCAAAAAATCAGTCCCCGCGCTGACGCAGCGCGGTAGATGACAAATCTAGGGCAGCCCCATTCATGATCCAATAGACCCCGGGTTTTAATTTTTTGATCTTTTTCCGTTGTGGTATCGCCTTGTTTTGTTTGAGTTTTCCGGCCTTAAGCTTGGCGCCGCCGGGGCGGTCATAAAAGGCAAACGGCATCAAATTGGGTAAATCCTGCCAATTCTGCCACTGGTCGAATTTTTGGGCATTATCCATACCTGCGATCCATAAGAACTTTGTTTGCGGGAAGTGCTTGCTTAAGCCTGCGACGGTATCATAGGTGAACCTTGTGCCCATTTGTGCTTCGATGTCGGACGCCGTCATTCTGGGTTGGTCCGCAATAAAATCACGCACCAGCTTGAGCCGCTTTTGCAGATCGCCCTTAGGATTTCCTTTAAGGGGGTTACCGGGTGACACTAACCACCATACGGCATCGAGTTTGAATTTCGTCATCGCCAATTTTGCGATGTGCAAATGCCCAGCATGCGGTGGATTAAAAGAACCACCTAAAATACCAATCCGTAATCCGCGCCAGCGTTGCGCGGATAGTAAATGCGGTTCAGGTGTAATAACGGACATAAAAGGAATTTAGACCGCTTTTTTAAAAAGACCTAGCGGCGACCACCGGAGGCAGCTTTTTTATCGTCCTTATCATCGGCCGAGTCATCATTCGCAGCCGGTGGGGGCGTGCGTTTGGTCAGCTCACGGCCAAATTCCGTGACGGCCATTTTAGCGAACATGCCGCTTAAGCAAAAAATCACCACACCGCCAACCAGAGTCATCAGGGTTACGATTTGCTTATCCCCGGCGAAGCTTGCGCTACTCATAGCGGTCACGGCGATACCAAAGCCCGCCAAGAAGACAGCACCAAAGGCGTTCCAGCCAGCCTCCGAGAAAGGCTTGGCTTTCTTAGCAGGTTTTCCTGCCGGTTTGGGTGCCGCAGCAGCCTCAGCCGGTTTGTCATCTTTTTTATCGTCAGCCATGTAAGAATCCCCCGTATCGAAAGGGTATTACACGGATTAGGGGAAGGCAAACGTCTTACTGAAGGTACAGACGTTCTTACGAAACATTAAGAAGAAGCTGCAAATATCCGTTAGGTATAAATTATAAGCTGGAAGCCAGCGCCTTGATCGACTGATCGGCCAATTGGTCCTGGGCTTTTGCATCCATCGAATTGCGGATCAATGTCTCGGATGCTTCGAGGGCGAGGGCGGCCGTAACCTTACGCAGTTCGGCTTCAGCGGATGCTTCGATACGGGACAGGCGGTCTTGCAATTGCTTCTCGCGGCGCTCCAGCGTCTCTTTTAAGTCGGCTTCAGCTTTGGCGCGCAGCGTGTCAGCTTGGGCCATGGCGCGGAATTTAATGTCGTTGGCTTCAATCATCGCATCGCGATGTTTGCGTTGGTATTGGACCAGCATATCTTGCGCTTCGATGCGCAGTTTTTCGGCTTGGTCCAACTCGCTGCGAATTTCAGCGATGCGGGTATCAAGACCGCCAAGCACCTTGGCCCAGCCGAATTTAATAAAAACGCCGACGAAAATCAGAAAGGAAATCAAAACCCAATTGGTTGGCTCATGCAAAAATTCGGTCATTATGCGGCCTCCTTCTTACCTTGAATGGCGTTCACAGCGCGCTCAGCCGCACTTGCGTCAACAGTCAAACCGGCGACGGATTTCGCGATATCACGCGTCACGTCTGCTGCAATTGCGCCAAGTTCCGACGTAATGCGCGTGCGGGCGATGTCCAAACGAGCCTCGAGATCTTCAATCGCGCGTTCGGATTTATCTTTGAAGTCCGCGTCTTGAATTTCACCTTGCTTTTTAATTTCGGTTTGGAGATCGACAATCACTTGCTGGGCTTGCGCTTGGGCGGCGGCAACAGCGGCTTCATATTCACCACGCACTTTGGCGATCTGGTTTTTTAGATCTTCTGCGGCACGCAGGTCGGATGCGATGCGTTCACGGCGATTTTCAATCACTGCCGAAATCGTGGGCAGAATTTTCTTAGCGTTCACGATGTACAAAACGACGAACACGATAACGAGCCAGAAAATCTGCTTCGCGAATGTGGTGACGTCGAATTGCGGCAATCCTTTTTTGTGCCCAGCCTCTGCGCCATGCCCTTCAGTGCCTTGAGCATGAAGTTGGTCAGCCACAGCCGGATCGATTGGAATGGCCTGACCTGCAGGGGTCAGGGTTTCCAAGACCGGACGGTTAGCGCCGTCATTGGTGAATGGCACATCTGCGCCTGATGCACCTTGCGGCACGCCGGTCGAAGGCGCCGGAGCCAGCGTGGCCGGCGGTGCCGGAACGACAGGCTGCGCCGCGGGGACATCCGTAGCGTGCGCAGATCCGCCGGCAAAAGCCAGCAAGACTGCAAAGGTGAGGGCGAAAATGCGCATCATCAATGATTAGCCGAACAGAATAACCAGCGAGATAACGAGCGCGAAAATTGCCAGAGCTTCGGTCAATGCGAAGGTCAGGAAGAATTTCTTGTCGAGTTGCTCGACTGCGCCCGGGTTACGGCCGACAGCATTGTTGTAAGCGGAGAAGATATGGCCAAGACCGATACCGACGCCTGCGAGAGGGAGAAGGGCGATTGCGGCGCCGATCAATTTTGCTGCTTCTAAATCCATTTTGTACGTCCTTTTAGTTTAAGAGTTAAAGTTAGTTGGTTAGTGCATTTCCAGTGCATCGTGGAAATAGATGCACGTGAGAATTGTGAAAACATATGCTTGCAAGAACGCGATCAGACATTCGAACGCGATCATAATGACGTTGAAGCCCATGGGCAAAATGGAAGCAACGATCGTGACCGACATCAAGGATACGCAGAAACCTGCGAATACCTTCAAAACCAAGTGTCCCGCCATCATATTGGCAAAAAGTCGCATGGATAGAGTGAGAGGGCGCGCCAGATACGAAATCATCTCCAGCGGAATGACTAGAAATTTCAGGAAAAATGGCACGCCTTCAGGCGAAAAGAAATTTAAAAAATGCAGGCCGTGTTTGTAAAAACCAAGTGCGGTAACCCAGAGGAAAATAAACAAGGCAAGTCCCGCCGTAACAGCAAGATGGCTTGTATAGGTGAAGGAATAAGGAATAAGGCCCATCATGTTCCCCATCAACACGACGCAGAACAGCGTGAAGATGAACGGGAAATATTGACGGCCTTGAGAACCCACGTTTTCGCGCACCATGTTGGCAACGAATTCATACATGTTTTCGGCAAAAACTTGGAAGCGGCCGGGGACGAGCGCGCGCTGACGCATCGCAAAGCTCAAACCCACTGTTGTGACAGTGGCGGCAATAACCATCCATAGGGCTGAATTGGTGAAAGAGACATCGATGCCGCCAATGTTAAGCGGAACTAAGTCTTGAATGACAAACTGATGGATCGGATCAGCCACGTATAAAACCCTTGAGCTTCAGCCCTTTAATGGTTGGTTCGGTCAGCGCTCTACTTAAAGATTCAAATAGTAAAAGCCAAGGATTATTTCAGGTCTCTGGTGGTTTTTTGAATCCGACGCTAGTGCCTTGATTCATCGTGGTTTTATAGACGTTATAGAAGGCCGCAATGATGCCCAAAACCAGCATGGCAACCATGATCCACGGTTTGGTCTCAAATAATTGGTCCAAACCATAGCCAATCGCGCCTGCGACGAGAATCGTCCCCACCAATTCCGTACCCGCCCGCATGCCTAGCGACATGGCCTCGGAGTCATCAGTCCGTTTGACGGGTTTGGGCTGCGTTTTATCGCGCAAGGCATCTATTTGTGCCTGCATTTCCTTTAGTTTTTGGTCGTCTTGGCTCAAAATAGCCCCTAATTTGCTCAAATTATGGAAATTATTGTAAAATCACGCCTATGGCCGAAGACGATACAAAACTCCTGCATGACATTTTTAATCGTCTAGGGTCGGTATATCCCGATCTGACAAAAAATGCCACGCCGTTCAATAATGGCAATAATGGCGTCGTCATCGATCATAATGACGGCACGCTTTCTAAATTCGCATTCTCTTATTCATCCGTAGAAGGCGCCGCTGCCGCGCGCGAAGATTTTGAATATGAATGGGCGATGCTCAAACTCATGGATGGCGTGACCTTCGATGGTATTGAAGTGCCGCGCCCTATAGGTGAAATCCAATATCTTGATCAGCCAGGTGCGGATGTATTCGCGACATACCGTATGACAAAAATAGACGCACAAAAATTATCTGTGCCATTTAATGAAGCCGCATGCTTCTACAATATGGGCCGTGCGATGGCGCAATTGCATCAAGGCCTGGCACCGCTTGCGGATGCACCCGCGCTGCGCCGTTGGCGCGAGCATGGTGATTTGATCCCACAACTTCCGTTTATGGATGAAGATACCAACAAAACATTGGCCAAAGGCAATTCGTATTTAACGGCAAATGCCATGACAGGCGTGCATCACGGCGATTATCATTTCAAAAACATGATCTTCGATGCGCAAGGCCGCGTGATTGGTGTCGTCGATCCAGCTTTCATGTCTGCCAGCGACAATATCCTGCGCGACTTCAAAGAAATTCCATTGAAACATCGCGCATCGGCAATATCGGGCTATGAATCCGTAACTGGTAAAAAGCTAGATCCACTTCTGGTGCCACTCACCGATTTAAGTCGCGTTGCGTGGAAAATGCTGATTACATCCAAATCCGACGCGGCGTTCCTTAATCCCGCCCACAAGCCTGAATTCGATCGTGCCTTAAAATCCGTGCGCGATCTCCTAGGCTTTACACCGTCCTAAATTACGATATGTGGGGCGGCGGAATGCTTGGCGCTCTAAATCACGCGGCTTGTGTGTGCGTCGTCGCCAGGAGATCGCCTTGCATTGCCAGGTTCACTGATACCAGCTGTGAAACGCCACGTTCAGCCATCGTCACACCATATAGACGCGCCATGCGGGCCATCGTCATGCGGTGGTGGGTAATGACTAAGAAGCGCGTATCGCACATCGTCGACATTTCTTCGAGGAGCGTGCACACACGGTCAACGTTGGCATCATCCAGCGGTGCATCAACTTCGTCCAATACGCAGACAGGCGCAGGGTTTGACAAGAACATCGCAAAAATCATCGCAAGCGCGGTCAGCGTTTGTTCACCGCCAGAGAGCAGCGTGAGCGATTGCAAATGCTTGCCAGGAGGTTGCGCAAAGATTTCCAAACCGGCCTCAAGTGGATCTTCACTGTCGATCAGTTTCAAATACGCATCGCCACCGCCAAACAGGCGTTTGAACAGATCGCGGAAGTGTGCATCGACTGCTGCAAACGTCGTGGTAATGCGCTCACGCGCTTCGACGTTCAATTTATCGATGCCCTCGCGCAGGCGTGCGATGGCTTCAGTCAGCTCACCTTTTTCGGTTTCCATTTGGCCGAAGGATGTTTCGATTTCATCGAGTTCCACTTGCGCGCGCAAGTTTACAGGACCCATCGCATCGCGCTCACGGTTCAAGAAATCGCGTTCCGCGCGGGCCTTATTGACGCTTGGCGCGCCTTCAGGCCATTCCGTCATCACGGTGGTTTCAAGTGCGGCAGGTGAAGTGCTGAACCGCTCTTCGATATCTGTGGCGATCCGCGTTTGCTCGTTTTGAAGGGCGCCGACCGTTGCCTGGATCACAGCGCGCTTTTCACGGAGATCTTGGCTTTCTTGTTCAACTTTACGCAAATCGGCTTGCAGATTTTTGGCATTTTGATCGGCCACAGCAAATGCATCGCCGGTT
Source organism: Alphaproteobacteria bacterium (assembly GCA_036568945.1). GTDB lineage: Bacteria > Pseudomonadota > Alphaproteobacteria > Micavibrionales > UBA1664 > UBA6145. Next base: position 6,446 of record DATCRN010000069.1, read on the forward strand.
GTAATGGTCAGTTCTTCTGCCGCTGCAATTTGATCCAGGAATTGCTGTTGGGCTTGGCCCGTTTCATCGGCAATGATCTGCGGACGCAAGGCTTGCTGGCGCGTTTGCAATTCACCTAAGCGGCTTGTGTAGGTTTCGGCTTGGTCTTGCGTGCGCGTGAGCTGATCTTGCGTACGGCTTTGTTCGCGCTCCAGATTGTCTTGCAATGCTTGCACTTGCGCAGCTGC
>DATCRN010000070.1:0-6440 GCA_036568945.1 Alphaproteobacteria bacterium
CACATACACAATATCGTGAAACACGGCGAAAATATTCAAGCGCAATTGTTGTTCCGGCGATAATTGATCCAATCCCGCCGCATCCAGCGCGTGCAACATGTCTGCAATGTGGCGCAGGGTATGATAATGACGATGCGGCTCAGTATAGGATTGCACGATTTGCTGCCAAGCACTTTGAACCAGCGTCTTGTCCTTAGCGCCGATGGCATTGCATATGGCTAAAAAGGCCTTTGCTACGCGATCAACGTCTCGCGCGCGCACTTCCAGCCAATAATCCTCTGTTTCTATCATACTTGCTTATACTGCCCGGCGGATTATCATGACTACAAAAATCGATAGGAGGCCCTAAGAATGGCTTATGATCCGGACAATATTTTCGCAAAAATCATTGCAGGAAAAATTCCTTGCAATAAAGTCTTCGAAGACGATCATGTGCTGGCGTTCAATGATATTCACCCGCAAGCACCGACGCATATTTTGGTGATCCCAAAGGGCGCCTATGAATCGATCGCAGATTTTTCTTTGAAAGCATCAGCAGATGAGCAAACGGCATTCTTTGCCGCAATCGGCAAAATCGTAGCCGATCAAAAACTTGCGGATACAGGGTTTCGCGTGATTGCAAATGCCGGCGCGAATGGCGGGCAAGAAGTGCCACATTTTCATGCGCATATTCTAGCGGGCCGCAAACTCGGCCGCATGCTCCAGCCTGCGCAGGAAGCCGCTTAAACGCTTAAATTGGTCGAGTCTTTGGCTTCGGGCAATGTCATGCCGCCGACTTCAACGACATCATCGCGCGTTTCTACGACAAACCAACGCGGGTCGCGTGATTTCACATCGCGGGAAAAAACCCAAACATCCGTCATATCAATGACCTTATCGGCATTGCCGGCAATCGTTTTGCCATCTTTGTCGGTTAAGACATAGGTTTCGCTCGCAACAAACCGCACCGTTACGAAGGCTTTGGTTTTTTGTAGGGATGCGGCAATCACATCTGCTTTGCGAATGGAATGTACTTCGGTAATTGCCTTTTGTCCGGCGCTGGCACGGCGGTCAATTTCGGCTGCGAAGCTTTTATAGACATCGGGTGCCAGCAAATCATCCAGTGTATTTTTATCGCCTTCGGCGAAGGCGGAGACGACAATCGCAAAGGCTTCTTTGGCATTATCGACAAATTGCCGCGCATCGAAAGTGCGGTCGGCAATAGAAATTTGTACGAGACCCGCGTCCACGTTGCCGGTTACGCCGTCCAATTTGGCGGGCTCTGCGCTGATGGGCTTATCCGTACCGCTTTGGCCTGCAAATGGGTTAGGACGTTGGCGTTCCGACCCATGGCGGGACCCCAAGACATTGCGCAGGATAATGACCATGGCGCCTGCGATCAGGGCGTAAACGATAATATCCAGCGGGATTCCAGCAGATTCCATAGTGCCAACCTTGTTTTTGTGACCCATCGCATGCTAAAAGCTTGGCAGCTTACAAACAACAGGTATTACGAAATGACCGATAAAACCGACACGATCCAAACCGAACCGCGCATGGTTCCCTTAACCATCCATGCTCAATATACAAAGGATTTGTCCTTTGAAAACCCTAACGCGCCTCAATCATTGATGCCAGGGCAGGCGGTGCCGGAAACAACGGTCAATGTAACGCTGGATTCCAAAAAATTGGAAAACATGCCGGGTGATGCCACCACATACGAAGTTTTGCTGCACATCGAAGCATCGGCTACCCGCAACAACCGCAAAGATACGGTGTTTTTGATCGAACTCGAATATGCGATGATCGCATCGGTTGCCAAGGATGTGCCGCTGCAACATCATCATCCGCTCTTAATGGTCGAAGTACCTAAATTGGCATTCCCTTTCGCGCGTCAAATTTTGGCGGAAGTGACTTCTCAGGCAGGCTTCCCGCCGCTGCTCCTTAATCCGGTTGATTTTGAGGGCATGTATCGCGCGCAATATCTAGCACAAGCTAAAGCCGCGAACGAAAAAAGCGCTTAAGGATCGCGACTGCAATCCCGCGAGCCCTCACAAATTAAGATGCTTTCTTCCACAAAGCATCAGTGAGTTTTTCGATCATCGCGAGATGCGCTGCCATTTCTTCTGGCAAAGGCGCATGCGGGCGCGGCTCGCGCACAATGCGTTCCGTTACTTGAATAGTGATTTCTTCTGTAACGATTTGCTGCGCCGGATGCGCGGCAAATTCCATGCCATGCTGCCGCCCGCCGAGTAACTCCAAATACACTTCTGCCAGGAGTTCGGAATCAAGCAAAGCGCCGTGCAAAGTACGCGCCGACAAATCGATGTTAAAGCGGCGGCATAGTGCGTCGAGGTTCGCTGGGCTGCCGGGGAATTTACGGCGTGCCATCATCACCGTATCGGTGACGCGCTTCATATTGATGGATGGGAAGCCAAGTGTACGCAATTCCGCGTTCAAAAATTTTACATCGAAATCGGCATTGTGAATGATGAGCATGTCATCGCCGATAAAATTGACGAATTGATCGACGACCTCGGCAAAGGTCGGATGTTTGGCAAGGAACTCTGCCGTAAGGCCGTGCACGGCGACGGCTTCCGCTGGTACATCACGCTCAGGGTTTAAATAAAGATGCAGATGCTTGCCTGTGGGCACATGGTTCTCAAGCTCTACGCATCCGATTTCGACTATCCGGTCGCCGGATGCGGGGTCCATCCCCGTTGTTTCAGTATCAAGTACAATCTCGCGCATATCCTAAGTATAGCGGGTTATTCCGCATCGTCGTCAACCAAAACAGGTGGATTTTTTAGGCTGGCCACCAGCTTTTTAAGGTCCCGATAGGTGGCGGCATAGCCGCGCGCGGTATTGATGACCGTATCGGACTTCTTGCGTTTTTGCGCATCGGGCATCTGAATTTGCAGGATCGCGCGTAACCGTTCTTCCGTCATGCCAGGGCGTTTTAAGACGCGTGCCTTTTGCACCATCGCGGGTGCCGTTGCACACACGACATGATCGCACCACGCATCCAGACCCGTTTCAAACAGTAAAGGCACATCGATAACCGCCATGGCATGTCCTTGCGCACGCATCTGTCCTAGCCAGCGCTTGCGATCGGCACGCACCAGCGGGTGCAAAATTGATTCCAGTTTTTTGCGTGCTTTAGGGTCCGCATAAACCATCTGCCCCAATTTTTTGCGGTCGATTTTTTTATTGGCAATTGCGCTTGGGAAAGCTTTCTTTACGGCTTCGCTTGTTCCTAAAATTTCGTGCACAGTCCTATCGGCTTCGTGAACAGGGATTTTAAGACGACGAAATTGCGCGGCGAGCACGGATTTTCCCATGCCGATCGATCCAGTGAGGCCGACCACGATCATGCCAACACCTTTTTGATGAGGGCATCGTCAATTTCCGGCAGCGTGCCAAAAAACGCCTCGAATGCGGGTCGCGCTTGGTGCAGCAGCATACCGATGCCCGTTACGGTTTTAAGTCCTCGACGTTTCGCGTCTTTAAGAAGCTCCGTATCCAGCGGATTGTAAACAATGTCGCAAACAATGGCAGTCTCGGGCAGGGGCCTTAAATCGACTTCCAACGGTGGTTGACCTTTCATGCCAAGCGACGTGGTATTTATGACTAAGGATGCATTTTCAAAAAGATCGGGGACCGCTTCCCACACTTTGGCCTTCGCAGGCGGGAAAGCTTCTGCGAGCGCGCGTGCCGTGGCGAAAGTCCGATTGACGATGATGATATCGCGCACGCCCATATCAATCAGTGCATAAACAACACCGCGCGCAGCGCCACCAGCGCCTAAGACAACGACAGAACTGCTGCTCGGCTTGAAATTTGGCGCGCGGTTTTTTAAATTTTCGGCAAACCCAAAATGATCGGTATTACGTCCTTCCATTTTACCGTCATCGCCGATGATGACGGTATTTACAGCTCCAATACGTTCCGCGTCCGCGCGTAAGTAATCCATATAGGAAATAACGCTTTGTTTGTGTGGCACGGTGACATTAAAGCCGCAATATCCATCATCAATAAGACGCTGAATGCCGCTTTCCAAATCTTCTGCCTTGATGGCAACTGCGTCATATGCGCCCTCTAGCCCGTATTTCTCCAGCCAATGGCTATGGATCAGCGGTGATTTTGTGTGCTGGATGGGCCAGCCGATGACGGCAGCTTTGCGCATCTTTAGAAAAGCATCCTTTCGGGATGATGACGATTGAGCAGAATCAAGATTTCCGCAGCCGTTTCTTCAACACTGCGGCGCGTGACATCGATCACTGGCCATCCGTGCGATGAAAAGAGTTTGCGCGCGGCTTGCACTTCTTCGGTTACCGCATCATGGGACAAATAGGACGATCCCGAAAAACGCGCATCCAGAGTTTCACCGGTTTTTAAGCGCGATTTGCGTACTTCAAGCAAGCGCTCGGTGGATTCGACCAATCCCACATAAAGCGGGCCTTTATAATGAAACGCCTCAGGCGGCACAGGCACGCCAGGCACCAGCGGGATGTTCGCCGCTTTAACACCGCGATTGGCTAGATAAATGGATGTCGGCGTTTTGGATGTACGCGAAACACCCACTAAAATGACTTCCGCCTCATCGATAGTGTTTAAGTTTTGTCCGTCATCGTGATGCAAAGCGAAATCGACCGCATCAATGCGCTCGAAATAGGCGGCATTGAGCTCATGTTGTCCGCCAGGCTTTTGACTGGTTTCCTTGCCCAAATAATTGGATAGGCCGCGCAGGATAGGATCGAGCACGGGCACGCACGGCACTTGCAGGCGCACGCACGCTTCACGGAGTTGTTTGCGCAACGGTTTTTCGACCAGTGTAAATAAAACGGGACCCGGTGTTTCCGCGATGCCTTCGATCACTTGTTCCAATTGTTCTTCGGTGCGGATGAAATTCCAAAATTTTTGCATCGGCTGCGCCCCTTCAAACTGCGCAAGGCACGCGCGTGCAACGCCATCCAAAGTGGCGCCGGTGGAATCGGAAATCAGGTGCAGGTAAAAACGGCCTTCCATGGCCAAAAGATGATAAAGGTGAAGTTACGCGCGCTCAAGCAGGCCTGGGAACAGGCGACGGGCCAAGTTTTCATCGCGCGTCGCGACGGATCCAACGCGCGTGGTCCCAATATCTTCCATGATTTGCATGAAATGGGCGCGGTTGATGGGGTCGGCAATATCGCCCCAGGCGGGATCCCCTGCAATTTCACCGGCATGAACGCCCAAATAGGAGGAACCGGAGATAGGATCGACCGATATGCAACGTACGGCGCCTTCGGATAATTTACCACGGCCATTCCACAATAAAGACGGCAGACCCTGGTCCATGGAGGCTAAAGTTTCCGCATCTGATGCGTGCACACGCTCCGGCCGGTCAAACCAGGCCAAAAATGCGGCAGATAAAGCGGCATGATCGTCTTTGGCGCTAAAATTCGCCTCAAGGATACGCGCGTATTCCTGCGCGATGTCGCCCAAGGCATCGCCCAAAATATGACGCCAAAGTTGATCTCGGTCATCATCGAGCAGTTCAAACCCCATGCGCACAGCCATTGCGGCGGTATCGGCGCGGGATAGGCGCGCAATTAATGGCCATAAATCGGGGCGATGCATGCGGCGCGTTAGTTGTTCAGGTTTTGCGGCCCAAGCCGCGCGTACGGCACAAAGCAAATTGAAGGCCAGTGTATTGCGGAAATATTGCGACCGCAGGATGGAGGTGGTGTTAAGCCCGCGTGTATTCAGACGAATGATCTGATGCGGCACATTGATCGTATAAGGGCGGTCATCCAGATCGGTGCCGACCACGCGCCAGCCGTCCAAATCAGCGATCAAGCCCGCAAAAGTCTCGGATTTCTTGAGGTCTTGCAAATAAGGGAATGACGCTAAAAGATCATTTTTAGCGGCGCAGTCGATCATTTTAGGAATACGGAAACGTGCCATCATCTCTATAGAACCAACAGGCTTTGCTTATACACTAGTTCCGTCTTCAAGGCGAATCGAATGTGGATAAGCTGGAACGAATAGAGTCTTCAAGCCTTTTTCGACGTGACGAACAGGGGCCCATGTCGACCAGATCCCGTGAGGGGTCGCAGGTTGCACATGGGATAAAGATTTTATCGATTAGATAAAGTCAGAAAATGGTCCAAGTAGTAAACGGTCGCAACATCTTGCGGCGCTGCTTTTTCGGCAACCTCACCTTTACGTTTGCGCGCAACCTTGGCCGGCATTTTGGCTGGGAAGGACACAACACTGGATTCCTTGGATGCTATCGCCGGCATATCCGGTGACGTCAGTGCGGCTGCTTCTTGCGGCAGCACGCCTTCTTCCGATGCGCGGAAAGAGCGTTCGAATTTGATAAACCACAGGAAGTTGGCATTGGAACGATCGCGCACTTCGGTGAACAGCGGATCGGCCAAGATGATTTCAATCAAACCTGTCAGATAATTTTTTCCGAT